>NZ_JAGYGG010000017.1:0-128307 GCF_019947335.1 Pseudomonas sp. BF-R-24 | reverse complement strand
CACCTCAGTTGACTGCCAGGCCGCCTTCGCGAGCAAGCCCGCTCCCACAGGGGATCCCCTCTGGAACTACTTGAAGATCAATGCCTGCGGCACATCCACATCCCACACCACACCAGGATCATCCACACTCACTTCAACCACCCGCCCTTGGGCGAACAGCGGCTTGGCGCCGCGATCCCCCGATAGCGCCATCAACCCCGCCGCGAAGTCCCGTCCGAAACCGACCGGATGCCCGTACCCGCCGTCCTGCACGGGCACGCTGATACTGTCATCGCCAATCCCCGCCACCACTTGCTCGATACTCGATGGCAGGATGAACGGCATATCCCCCAGCACCATCAGCCAGCCATCGAGTTGCTTGCAGGCAGCGACTCCCGCGGCAATGCTGTCGCCCATTCCCGTCGATTCGATCAGCACAATCTCGCAGCCATAGGCCTGAGCCATGCGAATCACTTGCGGGCGGTCAGCAGTGGTCACCAGTACGCGCTTGTCCAGTGTCGCCGGCAGGTTGACCAATGTGTGCTCGATGACGGACCGCACCACGCCGTCACGCCCGGTGCAATCGGCCACCAATTTATCCTTTTCGGCACCCGCCACCTGACGAAACCGACTGCCCTGCCCCGCTGCCAACACGATAACGCCGATGGATTTGCTCATACGCTCTCCCGCAGGGCTTTCTTCTGCTTCAGTTCGATGCCGTTTTTGACCGCCACGATTTCCGCCATGAGCGACAAGGCAATTTCCGCTGGATTATGACTGCCGATGTGCAAACCGATCGGTCCATGCAAGCGGTCAATCGCCGATTGCGACAAACCCAGTTGAGCCAGGTTTTCCCGGCGCTTCTGGCTGTTGACCCGCGATCCCAGCGCTCCGACGTAAAAAGCCCTGGAATCCAGGGCCGTGAGCAGCGACATGTCATCCAGACGCGGATCATGGGTCAAGGCCACGACAGCCGTGCGTTCATCGGTCTGGATATTCAATACCGCCTCATCCGGCATGCCCGAAACGAATCGTCCGTGCTGCTCCTCCCAACCGTAGACGAACTCGCTACGCGGGTCGCAAATCAGCACCTCGAAATCCAGCAGCCGGGCCATTTCCGCCACATAGCGCGACAGCTGCCCCGCGCCGATCAGCAGCAAGCGCCAGCGCGGGCCATGGATCACCCGCAGGGTCTGCCCGTCGAACGTGAACACGTCATCTTTACTGGCCGGCTGCAAAAGTACTTCGCCGGTGGTCAGGTTCAGTTCACGCGCAACGATTTCATGGGCCTCGCAACGGGCGAGCAATTGCTCGACCCAATCCCCATCGTCGATACGCTCCTCGGTCAAGCGCAAGGTGCCACCGCAGGGCAAGCCGAAACGTGCGGCTTCCTCGCGGGTCACGCCGTAGGTGATCAATTGCACCGGCGGCCCGTCAAGTGCGAGGCGTCCGTCGTGCAGCCGGGCAATCAAGTCATCTTCGACACACCCGCCCGAGACCGAACCAATCACCATGCCGTCTTCGCGCAAGGCCAGCATGGCGCCGGGTGCCCGGGGCGCAGTGCCCCAGGTTTCGACCACGCTGTACAACACCACCCGCTGACCGGCGCGATGCCATTGCAACACGCTGCGCAGGACGTTCAGATCGGCGCTGTCCATCAGGCGCCGGCCTTCTGCCAGCCCGACAGCTGATAACGAACCGGCAGGTCGCGGATGCGCTTGCCGGTCGCAGCAAAGATTGCATTGCACAGGGCCGGCGCAATGGGTGGCACGCCCGGTTCACCCACACCACCCAACGGGACATTGCCCGGCGGCGTCACCAGATGCACCGCCACTTCTTTCGGCGCCAGGGCCATGCGCGCCACTTCATACATATGGAAGTTATCCTGCTGGACCTTGCCGTCCTTGAAGCTGATTTCCCCCAGCACCGCATTACCCAGGCCCATGACGCAGGCGCCTTCGAATTGCGCGCGAATCCGCTCGGGGTTGATCTGCGGCCCGCAATCGACGGCGATGTCAGCCTTGTGCACCACCAGCGTACCGTCGTCCTTGACCTCCACCTCGATCACCGCCGCCACATAGGTCACGAAGCTGTAATGCACTGCCAGGCCCAGGCCGCGTCCCTTGGGCAACTCACGCCCCCAACCGGCGGCTTTGGCGGCGGTCTCCAGTACTGTGCGCAGGCGCGCGGTGTCGATCGGATAACGCTCGGGGGATTCGCCGTAGTTCCACTCTTCACTCAAGGTACGCGGATCGATCTGACGGTCCGGGCCGAGCAATCTGATCTGGTACTTCAGCGGATCCTGCCCGGCCTTGTGCGCCAGTTCATCGATAAAACTCTGGATCGCGAAACCATGGGGAATGTTCGACACCGAGCGATACCAACCTACCCGGGTATGCACCGTTGCCTCGGGGTTTTCCAGGCGAATGTTGGGGATCGCATACGCCATGTTGGTGAACCCCATGCCCAGTTCGAACGCCGCCTCATGGTTCATGCCCGGCGCAAACAACGCGGTGATGCTCGGCGCCACCGTACGGTGCAACCAGCCGGATGGCAGGCCATCCTTGTTCAGGCTGGCCTTGAGGTATTCAGCCGACACGGTGTGAAAATAGGAACAGTGGATGTCGTCTTCGCGGGTCCATTGCACCCGCACCGCTTTGCCGGGGAATTCCTTGGCGAGGATGGCGGCCTCGATGATGAAGTCAGGCTTGGACTTGCGTCCGAACCCGCCCCCGAGCAGAGTCACGTTGAACGTGACCTTGTCGAACGGCAGGCCCAGGCGCTCACCGATCCGTTCCCGGGTGACCTGCGGCGCCTGGCTTGGCCCCCAGGCTTGGCACGCACCGTCCTTGAACCGCGCAATGGCGACCATCGGTTCCATCGGCGACTGTGACAAATGCGGCAAGTAGTAGGAGGCTTCCAGCGTGCTATCGGCGCTGGCCATGGCCTCATCGAGGTTGCCGGTATTGCGCACCACCTTGCCGGGCTTGAGCGAGGCGGCTTCGAGTTCCTTGCGATAGGCAATCGAGTCGTAGCTGGCGTTGGGGCCGTCGTCCCATTCGATTTTCAGTGCCTCACGGCCCTTTATCGCCGCCCAGGTATTGCTCGCCACCACGGCGATGCCGCCCAGGGGTTGGAACTCCGAAGGCAACGGACGGCTTTCGATCTGTACCACTTTGACCACGCCTGGGACTTTCATCGCCGCGCTGCCATCGAAGCTTTTGACCTTGCCGCCATACACCGTGGGCCGCGCGATGGTCGCGTACAGCATGCCGTCGAAATGCACGTCGGCGCCGTACACCGCACGACCATTGACGATGTCCTCACCGTCGATGGCCTTGGTGCCTTCCTTACCGATATATCGAAATTCCGAAGGTTGCTTGAGTCTCAGGCTTTCTCGCGCAGGCACGGCCAAAGCGCCAGCGGCGGCGGCCAGCACGCCATAGCCCAGTTCGCGGCCCGACGGTTTATGAATGACTTTATGAAGTTGCGCCTGGCACTCGCCGACTGACACTTTCCATTGGTCAGCGGCGGCTTGTTCCAGCATCGCGCGCGCGGCGGCACCGCAGCGACGCATCGGCTCGTACCAGTGACGCATGCTGCGCGAGCCGTCGGTGTCCTGGTTGCCGAAGCGCACTTCATCGCCGGGGGCCTGCTGTACCTTGACCATCGCCCAGTCGGCTTCCAGTTCATCGGCCACCACCATGGTCAAGCTGGTGCGCACGCCCTGGCCCATCTCCGAGCGGTTGCAGATAACGGTCACCGTGCCATCGGCGGCGATACTCACATAGACTTTCGGATCGTCGACCCAACCGTGGGGCATGCCGTCGGCGCCGAACTTCTTCTCTTTCTCTTCGGCAAACGCGTCTTGCCAACCCCAACTCGCGGCGACCACCAGCGCACCGGTCGCCCCCACGCCCTTGAGAAAACCACGGCGACTGAGGTTGCTCAGGGCGAAATCATTCGGTAACCGGTTCATGCCTTGGCCTCCTTCAGGTGAGTGGAAGCCTGACGGATCGCGGTCTTGATACGGTTATAGGTGCCGCAGCGGCAGATGTTGCCGACCATGGCTTCTTCGATCTGCTCGTCGCTCGGGTTCGGATGGGTCTTGAGCAGTGCCGTCGCCGACATGATTTGCCCGCCCTGGCAGAAGCCGCATTGAGCCACTGCCGTGTCGAGCCAGGCTTGCTGCACGACTTTGCCGATCGGATCGGCGTGCAGGTTGTCGATGGTGCTGACATTCTGCCCGACGACTGAACCGATGGGCGTAATGCAACTGCGTGCCGGAGCCCCTTCGATATGAATGGTACAGGCGCCGCACAGGCCCATGCCGCAGCCGAATTTGGTGCCGTTGTAACCGGCCACGTCGCGGATCGCCCAGAGCAGCGGCATGTCCTCGGTGACGTCGAGTTGATGGTCTTGACCATTGAGTTTCAGGGTAATCATGGGCACGCCCGCATAGGTCTTGAGTTATGGGGTCGAGCAATCTGCCGCTGGATCTCGGTGGGTCGCACGCAGATCGACTCAGGCTAATGGGCTCTCTTATGCTGACTCAAACGGTCTGCACCGGGCCTTTGGTGGAGCAAGAGTGTGCATCGTTAGCTGACTAAGTTAACCGAGCATTAACAAAAAAGCCCTGCACAACAAACATTGTGCAGGGCTTTTTGATCCGTCTTGAAAGCTTAGCTCAATACCGGTTCGGCTCCATTTCCAGATCGACATGGAAACGCTCGAGAATGTCTTTCTGGATGCGCTGCGCCAGGTTCAGCAGTTGCAGGCCCGTCGCGCCGCCATAGTTGACCAGCACCAGCGCCTGCAATTTATGCACGCCAGCATCAGCTTCACGGAAACCTTTCCACCCTGCCCGCTCGATCAGCCAACCGGCGGCCAGTTTCATCTGCCCGTCGGGTTGCGCATAGGCCACCAGGTCCGGGTATTCGCCCTTGAGCCGTGCAGCCAGCGCCGACGACACCAAAGGGTTCTTGAAAAAGCTGCCGGCATTGCCGAGTACGGCCGGGTCCGGGAGTTTTTCGTTGCGGATGCTGCAAATGGCCTGGCTGACATCGCTGGCGGTCGGATGCTCGATGCCTTGTTCGGTCAGGCGCTGGCGCACCGGGCCGTACTCCAGGTGCAGATGCGCTGCGCGGTCGAGGGCGAAACGCACACGCAGGATCAACCAACGCCCCGGCTCCTGCTTGAACAGGCTGTCGCGGTAGGCGAAGTTGCACTCTTGCAGGGTAAAGTCGCGCAGTTCGCCGGTCTGGCGATCGAGGGCGGTCAGGCCGGCGAACACATCCTTGATCTCGACGCCATAAGCGCCGATGTTCTGCATCGGTGCCGCACCGACAGTGCCGGGAATCAGGCTGAGATTTTCCAGGCCGGACAGCCCCAGGGACAGTGTGTGTTGCACAAATGGATGCCAGGGCTCGCCTGCCTCGGCCTCGATCACCACTTTGCCGCCCTCATCGCTCAGCACGCGAATCCCGCGCGTGGCCATGCGCAGTACCAGTGATTCGATATCCGCCGTCAGCAACAGGTTGCTGCCGCCGCCGATCACCAGCACCGGGACCTTGTACTCCAGCCCGTAGGCCAGAGCTTCGCGCACATCGGCGTCGCTATGGGCCTGGGCAAACAGCCGGGCCTGGACATCCACGCCAAAGCTGTTGAACGGTTTGAGCGAAACCTGTGATTGAACCTGCAAACTCATAACCGTCCCTTCAATTCGATCACCAGCAAATCACTGGCGTGCTCGATCAGGTCCAGCACCTGCTCGAAGCCTTGTTCGCCGTCGTAGTACGGGTCCGGCACTTCATCGACTGGCGACTGGTAGCGACGCAGGAACAGGTCCAATTCGGCCTTGCCCTTGGCCGGCTGCAAGGCCTTGAGGTTGCGCAGGTTGCTGTTGTCCATCGCCAGGATCAGGTCGTAGGTGGCGAAATCGGCACGACTGACTTGTCGGGCGCGCTGGGCGGACAAGTCATAGCCGCGCAGCTTCGCCGCGGCCTGACTGCGCTTGTCCGGCGCCTTGCCGACATGCCAGTCACCGGTGCCGGCGGAGGCCACTTCAACCTGATCGGCCAAGCCGGCCTCGCGCAGCTTATGCCGCAGCACGCCTTCGGCCGTGGGCGAGCGACAGATGTTGCCCAGGCAGACAAACAGAACCCGCATCACGCCTCCAGCAGGCGACGAACGCGCTCAAGGTCTTCAACGGTGTCGACTCCGGGTGGCGGCGCGATCAGTGCATCGGCGACGTGAATTCGTACGCCATGCCACAGCGCACGCAGCTGTTCCAGACACTCGGTGTTTTCCAGCCAGCATGGACCCCAGCTGACGAAATCCTGCAGGAATCCGGCGCGATAGGCATAAATGCCGATATGGCGGCGGTACGGCACACCTTCGGGCAACTGCTCACGGTTCACGGCGAAGGCATCCCGCGCCCAGGGCAAGGTAGAGCGGCTGAACGTCAGCGCCAGGCCATTGAGGTCGCTGACGACCTTGACCACATTGGGATTGAACAGGGTGTCCACGTCTTCGATCGGCTCGGCCAGGGTGGCCATGCGCGCTTCGGCGTGGGCTGCCAGGTTGGCGGCGACCTGATCGATCACGTTCGGCGGGATCAGCGGCTCGTCGCCCTGGACGTTGACCACGATAGCGTCGGGCGCCAGGCCCAGCTTCATCGCGACTTCGGCCAGGCGATCGGTGCCGGAGTTGTGATCTTCACGGGTCAACACCACTTCGGCGCCAAAGCCATTGCAGGCCTCGACGATGCGCGCGTCGTCGGTGGCCACCACCACCCGCTCGGCGCTGCTTTTGCTCGCCTGTTCCCAGACGTGCTGGATCATCGGCTTGCCGGCGATCAGCAGCAGCGGTTTGCCGGGCAGGCGTGTGGAGGCGTAACGCGATGGAATGACGACGGTAAAGGCTGTGGTCATTTATCCAGGCGCTCGTCGGTGGTCAGGGTGCGCGCTTCGGATTCGAGCATCACCGGGATGCCGTCGCGAATCGGGTAGGCCAGGCCTGCGCCCTTGCTGATCAGCTCGGTCTTGTCGGCGCTGAGCTTGAGCGGGCCTTTGCAGACCGGGCAAGCGAGGATATCGAGCAATTTGGTGTCCATGAGCATTCCCTGGAAAAAACGGAGTTAAGGCAACAAACGAGCCGGCAGCAGGCGCATCAACTGCGTGTCGAACCAGGCCACGAAGGCCGGCGACGGCACAGCATCGACCGCCAGGTACCACCAGTCGGCGGCGGCAAAGGCACGGCATTTCACCGCGTCTTTTTCCGTCATCACCAAGGGCAATGACGGCGTGAAATTCAACGCCTCCACGCTGTATTCGGCGTGGTCGGCAAACGCATGTGGAACCGGCTGCCAGTGTAGCGTTTCGAGGGTCTTGAAGAAACGTTGTGGATTGCCGATGCCGGCCACCGCGTGCACGGCCTGGCCTGCGCCAAAGTGGTCGAGGGGACGCCGTTCGCCGCTGCGCAGGTTGACCAGCGCGGTGGGTTGCAACTGGAAGGCAAATCCATCATCGCAGTCGGCCACGGCACCGTTGTAGAGGACCGCGTCGACGCTTTGCAGGCGCTCGACCGGCTCACGCAACGGCCCGGCAGGCAGGCAACGGCGATTGCCCAGGCCACGGGCGGCATCGATCAGCACCAGTTCCAGGTCACGGGCCATGCGGTAGTGCTGCATGCCGTCGTCGGACAGGATCAGGTCCAGCGGCTCACTGGCCAACAAGGTTTTGACGGCGTTGCTGCGATTGGGGTCGATCATCAGCGGGACGCCCGTGCGCTGGACGATTAGCAACGGCTCGTCACCGGCGACGTCGGCGCTTTGCTCGGCCTCGACTCGCCATGGCAGTTGCGGCGGTTGGGCGCCGTAGCCGCGGCTGACCACGCCGACCCGCAGGCCGCTGCGCTGGCAGTGCTCGATCATCCACAGAATCAGCGGTGTCTTGCCGGTGCCACCCACGGTGATGTTGCCGACCACGATCAGCGGCACCGGTGGCTGATAGATCTCGCCCTCTCCGGCCAGAAAGCGCTTGCGCTTGTTCATGACCACGCGCCGGTACAGCCATTCCAGCGGCTGCAACAGTTTCAGGGCCGGATGACCTGCGTACCACGCGGCGAGCAATCGATCGGACATGGCCATCAGGACGCGGGGGGCGCCGCTTCGACAGTGGTCATGCGCAAATGGCTGAAACCGAGCTTGCCGGCCGCATCCATGGCGGTGATGACGGACTGATGCTGTGTCTTGCCATCAGCGCTGATCGACAGTGGCCGGTTGGTGTCGCCATTGGCTTCCTTTTGCAGCGCATCCATCAGCGAAGCCAGATCGCTTTTCGGCAGGATCTGGTTGTTCACCGAGAACACGCCGTCGGCACTGATGGCGATGTCCAGAGGCTTGTTCTGATCGTCGGCCGGTGCGCCGCTGACCGCTTCCGGCAGATCGACGCGTAGCTGGGTTTCACGGGTGAAGGTGGTGGTCACGACAAAAAACAGCAGCAGGATGAACACCACGTCGATCAGCGACGCGAGGTTGATGTCCACCGTTTCTCGTGGTTTGCGGCGGAATTTCACGCTTTGCTCCCGGCCAGGTCCACATCGCGGTCGCCCTGCACTACCTCGACCAGTTTGATCGCTTCCTGCTCCATCCCTACCACCAGTTCATCGATCCGGCGTTGCAGGAATCGATGGAAGAATACCGCCGGGATACCAACCATCAAACCGGCAGCCGTGGTGATCAGGGCCTTGGAAATACCACCGGCCAGTACCGAGGCGTTGGTGGTCATGCCTGAGCCTGTGAACGCGCTGAAAATATCGATCATGCCCAGCACGGTACCGAGCAAGCCCAGCAACGGGGCCATGGCAGCAATGGTGCCCAGGGCGTTGACGTAGCGTTCGAGCTCATGGATGACCCGTTGAGCGGCCTCTTCGATGCACTCCTTCATGATCTCGCGGCCATGCTTGGAGTTGGCCAGGCCGGCCGCCAGGATCTCGCCCAAAGGCGAATTGGCGCGCAGTTCCTTGAGCTTTTCCTTATTGAGCTGTTTGTCCTTGATCCAGACCCATACCTGCCCGAGCAAGTGCTCCGGGGTCACGCGGCTGGCCCGCAGGGTCCACAGACGCTCGGCAACGATCGCCATGGCCGCGATGGAACTCAAAATGATCGGCAGCATCATCCAGCCGCCGGATTTGACCAATTCCCACACAGTGACAGCCCCCTCGAAAAAGTGCGCCACTCTAACATAGGGGGTGGACGCACCGAAGACCGTGATGTCGCATCCGGTCGGGCTTTGATAACGCTCGGTTATGGGTTCAAGGGCGGCGGATCGCGCCAGAAACGCCGTTCCTGGCGCAATGACCACGGCGGCTCGAAGCGTCCCAGTTGCAGACGAATGGCACCCTGTTCGACGCTGTCGTAGATCGCCATTCCACGTTTTTGATAACGCGCGATGACCGTGGGATGCGGATGGCCAAACGAATTGCCCTGCCCGCGGGAGATCAGCGCACCTTTGGGTTGCAGGACATCCAACAGGGCATTGGACGACGAGCTGCGACTGCCGTGGTGTGGCGCCTGCAGCCAATCGGTGGGCCGGGCCAACGGACTGTCCAGCAGGGCTCTCTCGGCGGCGGCATCGATGTCACCACTCAACAGCAGCCGTTCGCCATTGGCCTCGATCAGTAAGACACAAGAGTTCTGGTTGCTGTCGCCGGCCAATGGCCAGTGCCAAAGCTGGAAATCGACTTCATCCCAGGTCCATCGCCGACCGCTCTCACATCTCCCGGCCTGCAGTTGCGCAGGCAAGTCTGACGGTTCACCACTGACCACCTGTTTCACCGGCAACCCCCTGGTAATCGCCGGGGCACCGCCGGCATGATCGGCGTGGGCGTGGCTGATCAGCATCAGGTCTATGCCCTTCACCCCCAGTTTGTGCAATGCCGGCAGCACCACCCGTTCCCCCTGGTCGAGTTCTCCGAAACGCGGTCCGGCGTCATACAGCAACGTGTGATGCCGGGTGCGCACCAGGATCGCCAGGCCTTGACCGACATCCAGTTGCCAGACTTCCGCCATGCCCTCCTGCAACATCGGCCTGGGCGAAAAAACCAGCATCAACAGCATGGGCCATCCTAACGGGCGCATCGGCATGCCTCGCGGCAGCAAGAGCAAAAAGGCGCCAATCGCACCGATTGCCCAGGCCCATAGCGGGACTGCCGCGGGCACCCACGCAGGAACCTGACCGGAGACGAACCCCAATCCGCTGAACCAACCGTCGATCAGACCGCCCGCCAGCCACAGCAATTTCTCACCCACATAAGGCACCGGCAGCAACAGCGTCCCGAGCAACGCCGGTGGCAGTACCGCCAGACTGATCCAGGGCACCGCAAACAAATTGGCCAGCGGCCCGCTCAGACTGATGGGCAACCCCAGTGCCAATAACAACGGACACAGCCCGATTGCAATCAGCCACTGGGCACGGGTCCAGGTCTGCCACCAACGCCACGGCCCCAAACGTCCGCCGAAGGTCAATATCAAGACTGCCACGGCCGCGAAAGACAGCCAGAAACCAGGCTGGAGACTCGCCAGCGGCGCCAGCAGCAAAATGCCGTTGAGTGCCAACAACAGTGGCCACCACGCACCGAGATGACGGAACCGCAGACGCCACAACAACACCAGACCAATCATCAAGCAGGCCCGCCGCACCGGCACCTCGAAACCGGCCAGCATCCCGTAACCGAGCGCAGCGGCGAATGCCAGGCCACACGCCCAGGGCAACCATGGCAGACGGTTCGGCCATAACCCAAAGCGGGCCAGGCCGGCGATCAGCAGATACACGACGCCCGCCAGCAATCCGATGTGCTGCCCGGATATCACCAACAGATGGACCGTGCCGGTGTCCTGCAATACCTGCCAGTCTTCGCGACTCAACCCGGCGCCGTCCCCGAGCACCAACGCCGTCAACGCGCCGTTTCGCCCTTGGGCATCCACCGCCAGCAAACGCTGACGGATTGCATCGCGCCAGGCCCATTGGGCTGGCGCAAGGCGTTCGCCCTGCTTGATCGTCCCGGTCGCCCCGATGCGTTGTGCCAGCAACCAGGCCTGGTAGTCGAAGGCCTGCGGATTGAGCAGCCCGACCGGACGCTTCAACTTGACTGCCAGGCGCCAGCGCTCGCCACTGTTCACCGGCGGCCCGCCATACCAGGCCAGACGCATTTGCTGCGGCAGCCGGGTACGTCGGGACTGGATGTCGGTCAACTCGAAACGCACGACACCGTCGTCATGCCGGGGCAAGCCAGTGACCCGCCCTTCGACCCAACGGGTTTCTCCGTCCAGCGCCGGCGGTAACCGGTCATCCAGCGCCCACTGCGCATTCGCGCAGGCCCAACTCAAGCCGAACAAGTAAAACGCCACCGGATAAGTCCTGAACGGCAGCAACATCAAACCCGCCACCGGCATCGCCAGCCATAACCAGACCGGCGGTAATGCCGGTAAAAAACGCAAGGTCAAAAGACCCAACGCCAGCGCCATCATCCCTGTGCGCATAAGCCCGTCCTTGAAAGTCCCCTTCAAGGCTTAGCCCGCTCGTCGCATGGGCGCCGTCAATAATTGTCACAAAATCTGAATAGGCAGTTCATGGAATCCAGACATACTTGCCGCCCTGACCGACCGAGAAGCCTTATGCCCCGGCGCTTATTCAAACGCTACATGCCAGACCCGATGAGCATCAGGGAACACAAGTCCTTACGCTTTCTCGGCACGCTGTTGCATGACCCGAACCTGTGGCACCTCAACCGCCACTCCGTTGCCCGCGCCATGGCGGTGGGGCTGTTCGCCGCGTTCCTGCCGATCCCGCTACAGATGCTGCTGGCGGCAATCCTCGCCATCATCGTGCGCGGCAACATGCCGATTGCCGTGAGCCTGGTCTGGCTGACCAACCCGATCACCATGCCCGCCGTGTTCTTCTGCACGTACCAGACCGGCGCCTGGCTGATGGACGTTCCCGCCCGGCAGTTGCCGGACTCACTGAACTGGGAATGGATCACGGGTGAAATCTCGACCTTGTGGCAACCGTTTCTGTTGGGCTCGGTGGTAACCGGGCTGGTACTCGGCGCACTGGCCTACTTTCTGGTGATGATGTATTGGCGCTGGTGGGTGGCCAGGCAATGGAAGCGGCGCAAGAAGAGCCGGATGTGAGAATGCAAACGGCCTCCACTTGGGAGGCCGTTTTTTTTGCGGTGTCCGGGCTGACGCCATCGCGAGCAAGCTCGCTCCCACAGTGCTACATGGATCCATGTGTGGGAGCGGGCTTGCTCGCGAAACAGACGACTCGGTATTTCTCAGGTACGCATCCCGCGCCCGCTGACCAGCAACCTTGCACTACCGAGATACAGCACCGCAGTCGCAACCAGCATGAAGGCGATGGCCACGCTGATGCGGATATCCGATACGCCAAGGATGCCGTAGCGGAACGCGTTGACCATGTGCAGCACCGGGTTGGCCAGGGACACGGTCTGCCAGAACGGTGGCAGCAAGGTGATCGAGTAGAAGACCCCGCCCAGATAGGTCAGTGGCGTCAGCACGAAAGTCGGGATGATCGAAATGTCATCGAAGTTACGCGCAAACACGGCGTTGATGAAGCCCAGCAACGAGAAGATGGTCGCGGTCAGCACCACCACCAGAATGGTCACGCCCAGGTGATGCACCTGCAAGTGGGTGAAGAACAGCGACAGCAGGGTCACGATGATCCCCACCATCAAGCCACGCAGCACGCCGCCCAGGGTATAGCCAATCAGAATGGTGTGCGGCGACAGCGGCGAGACCATCAATTCTTCAATGGACCGCTGGAACTTGCTGCCGAAGAAACTCGACACCACGTTGCCGTAGGAGTTGGTAATCACCGACATCATGATCAGCCCCGGCACGATGTACTCCATGTAAGTGAAGCCGCCCATGTCGCCGATCTGCCGACCGATCAGATTACCGAAGATCACGAAGTACAGGACCATGGTGATGGCCGGCGGCAGCAGGGTCTGGGGCCAGATCCGGGTGAAACGCCGGACTTCACGGTAAACGATGGTGTTGAGGGCAACGAGGTTGGGGCGCAGCTCGGAACTCATACCGCCACCTTCGACAGATTTTTCTCCACCAGGGACACGAACAACTCCTCGAGGCGATTGGTTTTGTTACGCAGGCTCAGCACTTCGATGTTCTGCTGCGCCAACTGGGTGAACAGCGCGGTGATGCCCATGGACTTTTCCACCTGGACTTCCAGGGTGTGGCTGTCGATCAGCCGGGACGGATAGCCGAGCAACTGCGGCGCAGCTGGCAGGTCGCCCTTGAGGTCCAGCAGGAAGGTTTCGACATGCAACTGGCTGAGCAACTGCCGCATGCTGGTGTTCTCGACGATGGTGCCGTGGTCGATGATGCCGATGTTGCGGCACAGCTGCTCAGCCTCTTCCAGATAGTGGGTCGTGAGGATGATGGTGATGCCTTTCTGGTTCAGCTCGGTGAGGAAGCTCCACATCGAGCGACGCAGCTCGATATCCACCCCGGCGGTCGGCTCGTCGAGGATCAGCAGACGCGGTTCATGAACCAGCGCGCGGGCGATCATCAGGCGACGCTTCATGCCACCGGACAGCGAGCGCGATGGCACGTCCTTCTTGTCCCACAGGCCGAGCTGGGTCAGGTACTGTTCGGCGCGTTCCTTGGCGATTTTCGCCGGGATGCCGTAGTAGCCGGCCTGGGTCACGACGATGTCGAAGGTCTTTTCGAACTGGTTGAAGTTGAATTCCTGAGGCACCACGCCGATGGAGCGCTTGAGCTGCGCAGGATTCCTGTCCAGGTCGTGACCGAAGATGTTCACCGTGCCGCTGGTCTTGTTCACCAGGGTCGAGAGAATGCCGATGGTCGTGGACTTGCCGGCGCCGTTCGGGCCGAGCAAGGCGAAAAAGTCACCTTCGGCGACATCCAGATCGATACCACTCAGGGCCTGGAAACCGTTGCCGTAGGTTTTGGTTAGCTGCCGGATGGACAGAGCGGAACTCATATCTGATTTACGCACCAAGAAGGGAAGAAAAGGATAAGTATGGGCGGCGGCGAACAAAACAACCGCAGCGGAGTGGCACAATGGTGCTTGTCGCCGCCACACAAGTACAGTCAAGCGTGTCGATAGTGAGTATTAAGTCAACGCGGTCATGACCGCCTTTTGATACGCCGGACGCTGTTTCAACCGGCCATACCAGGCCTGCAGATGCGGTTGTGGCGCACGTTCGATCGGCATCTCGAACCAGGCATAAATGAAACTGCCCAGGGGAATATCGCCCATGCCGATCTCGTCTCCGGACAGGTAGGGCTTGTTCGCCAACGCCTGATCGGCCATTGCCAGCAGCGTGTCGCATTCCTTGATCGCCGCCTTGATGGCGGGCCAGTCCTGCTGGTCTGCCGGGGTACGCAGCACACCCCAGAACACGGTACGGAACGGGCCGGCAAAGCTTGAGGTGGTCCAGTCCATCCACTTGTCGGCAGTGGCCCGGGCCTTGGGACTATTCGGGTGCCAGGCCGTGCCGTCGGCATGCAAGGCCATCAGGTAACGCACGATGGCGTTGGACTCCCACAACACAAAACCGTCGTCTTCAATGACAGGCACGCGACCATTGGGATTCATGGCGCGGTATTCGGGTGTATCGACGACACCAAAGGCGCCACCGGCATCGATCGCCTCGTAGGCCAGTCCCAGTTCTTCGGCGGCCCACAATGGTTTTCTGACATTCGACGAGTTTTTCCGACCCCAGATCTTCAGCATGACCGCCTCTTTTTCGGTAAGTGGGCAGGCAGCATACGCCGGATCAGGCGCGACTCAAATCGCTCTGCATGTCGCCCAATAGTGGTTGCTGTTGCTCACCGAACAGGTGCGGATAGCACTTTTCCAGGTGTTCGAAAAAGAACGCTTCAGGTACGTCGGCGAACTGGCCGTGATCGACCAGGTACTCCATCAGCTTCGCGCCATCGCGGTTGAAGGGATGAAAAACGCTGTCGTTGATCCCGTCGAATTCCAGCGGCGCCACATTGAACAGGTCGCAGAGTTTGCGGTTGAACGCGGGTGTCGCCTTGACCCAGCGATCCTGCAAGTAAAACTCGGTGTAGCCGTGCATGGCGAACATGTCGCTCTTGAGCAATTCGAGCAGCCGTGGCGTCGACAAATGATTGCGCACATCCGCCAGGCCGATCCGCGCGGGAATCCCGCAATGCCGCGCTGCACCTGCCAGCAACGTGGCCTTGGGCACGCAGTAACTCTCCCCGGCCGCCAGCGCATAACTGCCGCGCAGGGTCTGCGGGTCGCGACTGAACGTGTACGGGTTGTAGCGCACCGCTTCGCGCACGGCGTAATAGAGACTGATCGCCTGCTCCAGCGGATCGCGACTGGCGCCACGGTGCTTTTCGGCGAACTCCACCACGGACGGATGGTCACTATCGATGAAGCGGCCGGGACTCAGATACTCGCGCATGAAAATAATCTCCTGGGGAAGCCCCGAGTCTAGCGAGAGCTTCAGCACAGAGATAACGACGTTTCGGCCAAACATGGCCGCTTTGCCGCTCGCTCAATGAACGTATTTCCCACGTGTGCGGCCCATTTGTCGCACGAAAATCATGCTGGGTTTCCCACGACTCGAATCACATCGCTCCAACCAGCCTGTTTCGCGGATGCCGTCTAAGCTCTGTGGGCTGGTTCGCCCTGGTTTCACGGAGGAATGAATATGCTGTTGTTGTGGATACTGGTTTTGCTGGTCGGGATTGCTTATTTGGCCCACCGCCGCATCGCCCCGCTGCCCGCCTTGGTCATCGTGGCCATCTATGTCGTGGCCATGGGCGCTTTCAGCCGCGCACCGGGCTGGCTGCTACTGGTTTTCTGGGTGTTGATCGCCGCCGTCGCCGCGCCTTTGCTGCTGCCCGACCTGCGCCGCAAATTGTTCAGCGCGCCGATGTTCAACTGGTTCCAGAAAACCCTGCCGCCGATGTCGCAAACCGAACGCGATGCCATCGACGCTGGCACCGTCTGGTGGGACGGCGAACTGTTCAGTGGCCGTCCGGACTGGAGCAAGCTGCTGTCCTATCCCAAGGCGCAATTGAATGAAGAGGAACAGGCCTTCATCGACGGGCCGACCGAAACACTCTGCGCCATGGTCAGTGAATGGCAGCTCGGTCAAACCATGGACCTGCCGCCGCAAGCCTGGACATTCATCAAGGACAACGGCTTTTTCGCCCTGATCATCCCCAAGGAGTTTGGCGGCAAGGGCTTCTCCGCCTATGCCCACTCGCAAGTGGCGATGAAACTGGCGAGCCACAGCGGCGACCTTGCCTCAACCGTGATGGTCCCCAATTCCCTCGGCCCGGCCGAACTGTTGCTGCATTACGGCACCGACGAACAACGCAATCACTACCTGCCTCGCCTGGCGCGCGGCGACGACATCCCGTGCTTTGCCCTGACCGGTCCGCTGGCCGGCTCCGACGCCGGCGGCATGCCGGACTCTGGAGTGATCTGCAAAGGTGAATGGGAGGGCCAGGAAGTCCTCGGCCTGCGCCTGAACTGGGAAAAACGCTACATCACCCTCGGTCCGGTGGCCACCCTCCTCGGCCTGGCCTTCAAGGCCTACGATCCGGATCACCTGCTGGGTGACAAGGAAGACCTGGGCATCAGCCTGGCACTGATTCCGACCGACATCGCCGGTGTCGAGATCGGCCGCCGACATCTGCCATTGGGCGCGGCATTCATGAATGGCCCGAACTCGGGCAAGGACGTGTTCGTCCCGCTGGAGTTCCTCATCGGCGGCCAGGAGATGCTCGGCAAAGGCTGGATGATGCTGATGAACTGCCTGTCGGTCGGGCGTTCGATTTCCCTGCCGGCGGTGGGCACCGGCATGGCCAAGTTCACCAGTCTGGTAACGGGCCAATACGCTCAGGTTCGCGAGCAGTTCAATGTGCCGATTGCCTCGTTCGAAGGCATCCAGGAAGCCATGGCCCGCATTGGCGGCAACGCCTGGATGATGGACGCCGCCCGCATGCTGACCGCCAATGCAGTCGATCTGGGCGAGAAACCGTCGGTGCTGTCGGCAATTCTCAAGTACCACCTGACCGAACGCGCCCGCGACTGCATCAGCGACGCCATGGATGTGCACGGCGGCAAGGCGATCATCATGGGGCCGAACAACTACCTCGGCCGCAAATGGAACGGTGCGCCGATTTTCATCACCGTCGAAGGCGCGAACATTCTCTCGCGCAACCTGATGATCTTCGGCCAGGGCGCGATTCGCTGCCATCCGTTCGTGCTCAAGGAAATGGCCCTCGCCGGCCGTGAAGACAAGGATCAGGCGCTCAGAGAATTCGATGACCTGCTGCTCAAGCACATCGGTTTTGCCGTGGGCAACGCCGCCAGTACGCTGGTGCTCAATCTCGGTTTCGGGCATCTGGAACACACTCCGGGCGACAAACTCAGCCAGGGTTATTTCCGCGCACTCAACCGTCAGGCCGCTGCTTTCGCCCTGCTCGCCGACCTGAGCATGATGTTGCTGGGCGGCGCACTGAAACGCCGCGAACGCCTGTCCGCACGGCTAGGCGACGTATTGAGCAACCTTTACCTGGCGTCCGCCGCGCTCAAGCGCTACAACGACCTTGACTCACCGCAGTACATGGCACCACTGCTGACCTGGGCCATGGAAGAAAGCCTGGGCCAGGCGGAACGGGCGATGGATGAACTGCTGAGCAACTTCCCGAATAAAGTCGTGGGCTGTCTGTTGCGAGTGATCGTGTTCCCGTTCGGGCGCCGGCACAAAGGGCCATCGGACAAACTCGGCGCCGAAGTCGCAGGGGTGATCGGCCGCGCCAAGGGCGACCCGGCACTGGAGGAAGTGCTCCTGGGGTGCTACCGCCCGCAAGCGAGCGACGATCCGGTCGGTGCATTGCAACACGCCTGCAATCTGTTGAGCGCCGCACAGCCGCTGCAGAAAAAACTGCATATGGCACTCAAGAGTGGCCAGGTCAAACCGGTGGCCGGCGAGTCGGTGATCGATGCCGCCCTCGAGGCTGGTGTATTGCAGCCGGTGGAAGCCCAAACCCTGCGAGAAGCCGAAGCGGCCCGGCGCAAGGTGATCGATGTCGATGACTTTGACCAAGAGGCCTTGGCACTGGCCGAGGGAAAAGTCCGCTGATCCCGTCAAGCATGTAAAAACGGGCGCGGGCGCTTTATACTCCCGCGCCCGTTTTGCTCTTGAGGACTTATCTCGTGTCCAACATCGTTGCCGATCATCTCGTTTTACTCGACCACCTGCGCAGCATCCTGGTCGCCGTAGGTGAGGCCGAGCAGGTTCCCGACGAAAGTCATGCCTTGTTCCTTGAGCGCTTCGACGAACTGCTTGCGTTACTGCCTGTCGACCCGATCGAAAGCCAGTACTTGGGCCAGGACATCCTGTGCCAGGTCATCACTCGCTACCCGCAAATCGCTCACCTGGTCCCGCGCGACCTGCTGTGGTATTTCGCCGGCGACTGCCTGCACTACATGCCCGATGATGAAATCGACCTGTATCAGGCACTGGAAGAGCGCCGCTTCGAAGCCGAACAGAACGACGAGCCCTTCGACTGGAACCAGGAAAAGCAGTTGCTGGCGCTGTCGAACCAGGACAGCAAGCACTGATCGTCAATCAGTGATGCCAAAGGCCCGCATGCTTGAGCATGCGGGCCTTTTTTTTCCTTCAGCGCACCCCGTCAACTTCATGCAACCGCACTGTGCTGCGACCTTTTCCGCACGTCCGCCTGCCTATCTCCAGCCTTTGCACCAATAGTTTTCTCTCTATCTCATGGCACTTTGGTTTGATTGAACTACCTTCAAACTACAAGAAGTCATAACGGCTCGAGTTTTCACGTTAGCTTCAGTGATCAGATAGCGGATTGGCAAAAGGAGTTACCTCACCATGATCCTGGCAGGCGCTTTTCGGCTCTGTACCTGCATTGCCGATGACTTTCCGGGGGAACCAGGTCGACCCATAGGCGCGAGTATTGCTCCGACGGGCAGTCCAGGTAACCGGATCACTAAAAACCGTTTCAGCAAAGGTCGCTCGCTGTCCCGCCAGATCAGCGAATTGCGCCTGCATGCGTGTAGCACGCAAGGAATAACGCCAAGGCCGTGGATAAGTGGTCTGGCGCATTGGGGGGGATAGCCCGATCCCCGTGAAGTGATCCGAGACAACTCAGCCTGACTAAAGATGGCCTATCCAGTGAGGATGTACTTAATGAGCCTTCGTACCGTGCCCGCTTTCAAGCGAATTTTCCATGGCCTGTTCTGGATGGGCCTCAGCGTGGATGCGGCTCAGGCCGCGCCGGCCAATTGCTCGCAACTGGACAATTGGCCGTCTACGTACGAGGTCGGCCAAGGGCTGCAGAATGAACTGCGCAGCCCTGTCCCAGTAACACAACTGGCGGTGGGTGACCCGAAAATTGCCGACGTGCAGCCCAGCGGCAGCAGCGCATTCATACTCACGGGCATTGCGCCGGGGACCACCAGCCTGATGGTCTGGACCGCCTGTTCGAAAACGCCACGCCAAAGCATGGTGTTCGTCAAGGGTAGAGCCACATCGGCGCTGACCAGTGTGCCGTCGGTGCCCTCCGACGACCCGTTGCTACCGAGCCAGGTGCAGACCGATATCCGCTTCGTTGAAGTCAGCCGGACCAAACTCAAGGAAGCCTCCGCCTCGATTTTCGGCGTCCGTGGCAACTGGCTGTTCGGCTCGCCGAGAACCTTGCCTACCATCGGCGGCATTGTCACGCCGTCGATACCGGTGAACAACGACAACTTCAACCTCACGTTTGCTACCGGCAGTACCCTGGTGGCGCTCAATGCGCTGGAGGGCAGCGGCTTCGCCTACACCCTGGCGCGGCCAAGCCTGGTAGCGCTCAGCGGGCAGAGTGCGAGCTTCCTGGCCGGCGGTGAAATACCGATTCCGGTGCCCAGTTCAGGCAGCGATAACGTGTCCATCGAGTACAAGGAATTCGGTATCCGCCTGACCCTGACGCCGACCATCGTCGGGAAAAACCGTATCGCGCTGAAGGTGGCGCCGGAAGTCAGTGAACTGGATTTCACCAACGCCGTGAGCATCGCCGGCACAGTCGTCCCGGCCCTGAACGTGCGCCGGACCGATACCAGCATCTCCCTGGCCGACGGCGAAAGCTTCGTCATCAGCGGCCTGATCAGCTCCCGCAACAATTCCCAGGTGAACAAGTTTCCGGGGCTGGGCGATATCCCGGTTCTGGGCGCGTTTTTCCGCGACAACACCATCAACCGTGAAGAGCGCGAACTGCTGATGATCGTCACCCCGCATCTGGTCCAGCCACTGGCGGCCAATGCACAACTACCGTCATTGCCTGGTGAGCAGCTGCGCAATTACGACCCGAACTTCTACCGCATGTTTTTCCTCGAAAATGGCGACTTCGACAGTCGCAGCGGGCTCTCGCAATGAACCGGAGCCTGAACCAGACTGGCCTCGCCCTCACTCGTAACGGTGACTTTGAACGCTTGCCGGGCCAGCTGTATTGCCATTGGCCAGGCGCTCAACCTGTTGTCGCCAGAGGACCTTCGATGAAAGCAGTCATTGCAATTGCGGCGACATTAATGCTCGCAGGCTGTGCCAGCAATGGCCTGTCTTCGCGACCGGCCAGCTGTGCCAAGCCCGGTTCGGAGCAAGAACTGGCCCTGAACCTGGCCGACAACATGGCCGACGAAGGCCGTTTGTATGCCAGCCTGGCGAATCTGGAAGGATTGCCCGATAACCTGGTCCAGGTTCGCCTGCGCAAGGCTCGGGTACTGCGCCTGATGGGGCGTAGCGGCGACGCGCAGCCGTTGTACGAAGGCTTGCTAGGCACCTGTCTGGCGGCTGAAGGGGAGCATGGCCTGGGCCAGTTGGCCGCCGCCAGAAATGACAACGCCAGCGCTGCCACTCACCTTGAGCGTGCGGTGAAGATGGCTCCCACCGACGACAGGATGCGCAATGACCTGGGGGTCGTCTACCTCAATCAGCGACGGATCCCCGAAGCACGCTTTGAGTTCATGACCGCCATGGAGCTCAAGCAGGCAAACACACTGGCGGCACTCAATATGGTGACGCTGCTGATCTACCAGGATAACTGGAAGGCGGCAGCCGAACTCGTGACCCGCGCCGACTTGAGCCCCAAGCAAGTCGTAGAGGCTCAAACCCGCGCGGAAAAACTCAAGGCCTCCGCCAAAAAAGTGGTGGCTAGCGATGGGAATCGCAAGGCTGAGGTAGCCGATGCCTCTACCAGTGCGAACAAGTAGAACGTACGAGGAGTCGAGATGAATACCAAACGGCTGTTGATCCTGTGCACGGCTTGCCTGTCAACCACTGCCTGGGCCATTGAGCCAGGGCCCTCCTCGCCGTATCAACAAGGCACCGAGCAGTGGTTGCAACTACAAATTCGCGGTGTGGTTGCATCCCCTCACCTGCAAACCGCTTCGGCCACCGAGCGTGACCTGGCCATGCAGCGCTGGCTGAACAGCTTCAACTACCCGATTCCGGAATTTTATGACCAGGATACAGCGGGAGAAATGACCATCGGCGACTGAGGCATGTCGATGGGTGATCAGCCTCTGGCGTAGTCCAGAGTGGCCTGGCTAAAAAGCCAGGCTCAATCACGTGTGCAGGAAAATACAGTCCAGGTATTAAAAGATGGAGCAAGCGATTGGAGTGAATGCACTCCGTTCGCCAGCTCCACCTCGTTCTTATGCAGTACAGCCATCCTGTTCGACAGCAAGCCACTCCTGTTCACTTACCGAATACTCTGAGTACCCCGATCAGGGCCGGGCCGATAGCGACCAGAAAGAAGCTCGGCCATAGACAGAAAATCAGTGGAAATATCAGCTTGGTACCGATTTTCGCCCCCATCTCTTCGGCGGCCTGTGTACGCCGGTCACGGAATTCATCGGCGTAGATGCGCAGGGTGTCGGCCACGCTGGTACCAAAGCGGATACTCTGCGCCAACAGGCTGACCAGCCCTTGTACGTCATCCAGGCCAGTGCGTACGGCCAGTTGTTTGAGCGCCTCGGTACTGGAAATGCCCGCGCGGATTTGCCCATTGACCAGGGCCAGCTCTTCAGCCAGTTCGACCTGACTGACCGACATCTCCTCAGCCACCCGTTCGATGGTCGTGGGCAGGGCCAGACCCGACTCCACGCAAACCACCATCAGATCCAGCGCATCCGGAAACGCAGCACGCAGCCGACCTTGTCGCAACTGCTTGCGCTTGGCGACATACACCGCTGGCACCAGCCATCCGATAGCGGCCACCACGAACACCAACAGCAGCCCCATGATCAGGGAAACCTTGGGAATCATCGGCAACAGCAGCAACGCAATACCGATCAATAACAGCGGCAACATCAAGCGTACCGCCCAATATATTTGCACCGCCGACGAGGAACGGTATCCCGCATGCATCAACAGGGTCTGGGTGACGGACGTCTGAGCCGATTCGGCCGAGCCAAAGCGCTGGCCAACCCGCTCCAGCAACAGTTGCAGGTTACCCGGAGCTTCCTGCCCGGTCGTGTTGCCTAAATGACCACGCTTGATCAACGCCAGACGACGCTGCACCGGATCCTGAAGCCCCATCATCAGCAAGATCACGGCGACAACCGCAAGCACCGTACTCAAACCGATCACGGCGAGGAACAACAGGCGCACCATCTCCTCGTTTGCCGTGACCCGACTGAACAACCCGAGCAAAAAGTCCATGACCTGTACCTCCCGGTAGCGAACACCGCTTAAACCTGAATCCGGATGATTTTTCGTATCCAGAAAATCCCGATCAACATGGCGCAGAACGCCCCGATGATCAGCTTGTGACCGGTGGGATCATTGATCAGAACCGGCATGTAACTGGGAGTGGTGAATATGATCGCGATCGCCAGCACGAAGGGAATCGCCACCAGCACCCAGGCCGACATACGCCCTTCCGCCGACAGGGTTTTGACTTTGCGCTGAAAGCGGAAGCGCCCGCGAATCAGCCGACTCAGACGCTCCAGCACCTCGGTCAGATTACCGCCGGTCTCGCGATGGATGAGGATCGAGGTCACCAGCATCATCACCGTCATGCTTGGCATCCTCTCCAGCAGGCCGAGCATGGCCCGGCGAACATCATTGCCATAGTTGATATCGGAGAAGGTCAGGCCGAACTCATGAGCGACCGCCCCCCTGTGTTCCTCGGCCACCAGGCGCAGGGTTTCGTTGAATGGGTGCCCGGCGCGCAGAGCGCGGCACATGGCATCCAGTGCATCCGGCAGGCCTTCCTCGAACTCAGCGAAACGCTTGCCACGGTCGCGAGAGATTTTCAGTATGGGTAACCAGAAAACCGCGAAACCCGCGATCAGCGCCATCCACCAGACTGGCGAAACCATCCAGATCAAGATACCCGCCCAGACACCCAGCACCAGCCCGAGCAGCAATACCCGGTAGGCCCGGTATTCGTGCCCGGCCTGCTCAATCATTTGCGTCAATGCTTCCATAAAGGGCAGCTGTTCAAGCCTGGCTTCCAACGGCGACAAACGCGTCAGGTATTTCTGTCGCAACACGGTCTGCATGTTGGGCAAATTATTGGCTTTCTCCAGTACATGCAAACGGCCGCGGATGCGCTTGCGCATCTTGCCGGCCTCGCCAAACACCGGCACAGCCACGCTCTGGGACAGGAGGAAGACGGCGATAAACACCATGCCGAGGAACATCAGAATGAATTCACCAGGAATACTGTTCATGGCTGCCGTGCCTCCATCCACTCAGGCCTGAACATCGCAAGCGGCAACTCGATGCCGCGCTTGGCCAGCACATCGCGGAAGGCGGGGATCATGCCGCTGGGCCGATAATCCCCGAGTACCTCGCCGTTTTCGCCCATGCCATGGCGCGCGAAGGAGAAGATTTCGGTCATGGTGATAATCTCGCCTTCCATGCCGTTGATCTCCTGCACACTGACCAGGCGGCGCTTGCCGTCCTCCTGGCGTTCCAGCTGAATGACCACATCGATGGCCGAAGCGATCTGCTGACGCATGGCCTTGATCGGGAAGGTCGCCCCAGTCATCGACACCATGTTCTCGACCCGCCCCAACGCATCGCGCGCGGTGTTGGCGTGGATCGTGGTCAACGAGCCGTCGTGGCCGGTGTTCATCGCCGTCAGCATGTCCAGTGCCTCGACGCCGCGCACTTCGCCGATCACGATGCGGTCCGGGCGCATCCGCAGGCTGTTGCGCACCAACTCCCGCTGGCTCACCTCGCCACGCCCCTCGATATTCGAAGGCCGGGTTTCCAGACGCACTACATGGGGTTGCTGCAGTTGCAGT
The DNA here is from genome assembly GCF_019947335.1 of Pseudomonas sp. BF-R-24. NCBI lineage: Bacteria > Pseudomonadati > Pseudomonadota > Gammaproteobacteria > Pseudomonadales > Pseudomonadaceae > Pseudomonas > Pseudomonas sp. BF-R-24. The sequence goes on along the minus strand of NZ_JAGYGG010000017.1, from coordinate 103,945 downwards.
TCGGCCGAGTCTTCGATGGTGACGATCCGCTCGTTGTGCGGAATGAAACTGGACAGGACATTGAGCATGGTGGTCTTGCCGCTGCCGGTACCGCCGGAAATCAGCACGTTCAAGCGCCCACGCACTATCGCCTTGAGCAGCAGGGCAATGGCCGGGGTCAATGTACCCACCTGGATCAGGCTGTCGGTATTGAGCAGGTCCACCGCAAAGCGCCGGATCGACATGCTCGGGCCGTCGATGGCCAGCGGCGGGATAATCGCGTTGACCCGCGAACCGTCCTTGAGCCGGGCATCCACCAAGGGCGAAGACTCGTCGATACGCCGCCCCAGGCTGGAAACGATGCGGTCAATGATGTTCAGCAAATGCTGATCATCGCGAAAGCGCACATCGGTACGTTGCAGTTTGCCAAAGCGCTCGACATAGACCGAGGCATAGCCATTGACCAGAATGTCGGACACGCTGTGATCGGCCAGCAACGGTTCCAGGGGACCAAGGCCGAGCACCTCATCGGTGATCTGCTTGATGATCAACTGGCGGCTGGAAGTACTCACCGGTGCCGAATGCTCATCGAGCAGGCGCTGGCAAATATCGCGAATCTGCCGCGTGGCCTCAGCCTGTTCAAGGGAGTCCAGCAAGGACAGGTCCATGACCTTGAGCAACTGCTGATAGATCTTTTCTCGCCACTCGGCTTCCACTGGGGTGACCTGACTTCTGGTTTCGTAAAGAACGTCCGGCGTTGCACGTTCCCACTCCATTATTTCCTCGGCCGGATCCAGATGGTCGTCACCCGGCTGGTTAGCCGGCGATGAAGCGGGTTTACCGGACTGTTTGCGCAAGCGGTTACGAAAGTCGCTGATCATGGGTCACCCCCCGAAAAAACGGTTGAAGGCGCGTTTGAACACGCCTTTTTTTCCAGCCATCTGGTTGCCGAGCAGGTCATCGGCCACGTTGCACAGGGCAACGGTGATCGCCGCCTTCGGCGCATGCAGACCCAATGGCACACCAGTGTTCTGACTCTGGCTGACCAGGTTGAAATCATTGGGTAATTTCGACAGGTTCGTGCAGCGCAGCGCCTCGCCGATATCCTTGAGGCTGACCGCTGCCGTCTTGTCATAGCGGTTGACCACTATCTGCAATTGATCCCCACGCACGCCCAGGTCTTCGCGAAGAATCCGCACCAGGGAGCTGGCATCGCGCAGATGGCTGACGCTCTGCTGCACCACCACGTACACCCGATCCACCTGTTCCAGTACGGAGCCGGTGAGGTGGTCGATTTGCCGTGGCAGATCGATCACCACCCAGTCATAGCTGGCACGGGCCAACTGCATCAGGGTGTCAAGTTGCTCGGGTTGAGCATCCTGCGGCAGACACAGCTCTCCGGCCCGGCCACCCAGCACATGCAAGGTCGGGCTGAAGTGGCTGCAAAAACCCCGTAGCGCAACACTGTCCATGCCGTCGATCTGATGCAACACCTCTAGATGGCTGTGGGTTTGCGCCACATCCAGGTAATGCGTCACGCTGCCAAATTGCAGGTCCATGTCCAGCAACAGGGTACTGCCACCCTTCAGGCTGAGCTGCTGAGCCAGGTTGCAGGCCAACATGGTGCCGCCGGATCCGCCCTTGGCGCTGATCACGGCGAGCAATTTCCCTTCTGTCCCGCTGCCGGTCCGAACCTCCATGACCAGCCGATTCAAGGCGGCGACCAGTTCCGTCTCGGCGACGGGCTCCGGGAGCACGTCACGGGCGCCGGCCTGCATCGCCAGGCGCATGCCTTCCTGTTCGCTCAGCAGACCGCACACCAACATCGGCGGACGCTCATGGGCCGGGCGCTGCAGCAGTGCCGCCAGCTCTTCACGCCACAGGTGGCTGACGCGCAACAGCAACAGATCAGGCATCCGGTCCAGACCGTAGAGCGGGTCGACATGCCCATTGCTCACCAGGCGAGTGCTCACCTCCAGGCTGGGCATGCGTTGGCAGACGCTCTGCAGGTCGCGCAACGACGTGGCATCACGGCTGCTGATCAGCAACCTGAGCCCGGCTTTGCCGGTCGAACTTGAGAGTGGAGTGTCCTTGGTATTCAGCATGGCGTGATCTCCCCGGAACCGGAATGACGCCCTAGGCTTTCGCGTGGCAAAGTTGCCCTGAATGCAGGCAGGGTAATGCGCACGCCAAACCCGGGAATAAACAGGTTGAAAACAAAGTCTTCCAGACTCAACCGGACATAGCGGATGGCGCGGAAGCCGCTGGTAGCGGGATTGGTCACCTCCGCGCCGTTTACGTCAAGATAGGTCAGCGTCAGGTGGCCGATGGCCAGATCGCCGATCAGCTGACTCGTACCTTCATCGCCCTCGGCATTTAAGATCGCCCGCTGCCGGATCATCGAATCGTCGATATCACACACCGCCGCCATCATCGCCATCGCCGCCAACGCGATCACCATCAATACACTCACCGATCCTTCCTGGCGCCTTGGCTTCGAAGTGAACGGCTGCTGAATACGAAGATTCATCATCAAGCCCTCGATTGCCGATACTGATCCGGATCGGCTCCGCCAATACCCTGGTGCCCGGATACTGATTGCGCCGTGTCAGCGAATTTTGACTACTTTGGCTTCGATCCCGCGGATAACGGTGATACCCCCGCCCTCGCCACTGCTGCGCTGTACCACGCGTTTTGGTGCCTCGGCGGTGGCTACAGCCATGGCCGGGGCAGCAGGTGCAAAAGGCGTAGCTGGCGCAACGGCCGGGATTTTCTTCTCGAGGTTCAGCGGGTTACGCAGCGCCAGTTGCAACTTGCCTTCCGTCTGCGCCGTGACCAGGGCTTCCGCTTCAGCGGCCGACATCTCCAGGGTCACCGCGCGCACCACTACCGGCTGGGTCTTGTCGGTACCCGCCGTCTGGTCCACCGCCAACACCCGCAAATTCTCGAGGATGGTCTTGGACACGGCGTTATTGCCGGCACCGTCCGTGCGTTTGGTCGCCAGTACATCGACCCGGTTACCCGGCAACAGGAATCCGCCCACGCCGACCACATCGTCCACGCGTACCGATATGGCGCGTTTGTCAGGCGCAATCAAAGAGGCCAGGGTGCTGCCACCCAGGTGCTCGCTCAGACGCGCACCGCGCACGATGTCGCCCCGCAGAATGTCGAACGTTGCGATCTTGCCCACGGCTTTTTCGCTGGCATCGAAGGCATCGTCCGGGATCGTATCCATGGGCATGCGTACGGTCGTGACCTGCTGGGCCTCGACCATCTGCCCGAATGGAATCTCTACGGTGGCGACCACCACGCTTCGAAGGTGGTCATCCGGGCTGGCATTGAGCCGCGCGCTCAGCCAGGAGTCGGCCATCCATGCAGCCCCAAGGCCCATGGCCAGGGAAACGCCTATCAGGGTAAGAGTACGAGAGCTCATGTCAGTATCTCCGTATCAAAGAAAGTCGAGCTGGACGAAGTAGTTGTGCCAGGCCCATTCCAACTCTTTCGGTGACAGTGGTCCGGAACCGCCGATATAACGCTGGCGATCGAGCGCCATGTTCAGGAGATCGCGGGGATGGCAGGGCACCAGGGGCATGCCTTCACTTGCATACAGCCTTTGCAGCACATAACGCACCAGCAGCGGGTCATAGGAAATGCCCAGACGCTCGCTTTCCTGACGCCAGATCTTTTCGTACTGCTCGGGCTTCAGGTATCCGAATTGCAGCTTGTAGCCAATCCGGCGAAGGAAGGCCTCATCGGCCAGTTCCAGGGGATTGAGGTTGGTGGAAAACACCAGAATCAGATCGAACGGCAGTTCGCAATGCCGACCGCCGCCCAGGTTGAGGAAATCGCGTTTCTCTTCCATCGGGACGATCCAGCGATTAAGCAGCTCGGCGGGTGCCATGCGCTGGCGCCCCATGTCGTCGATGATGAACAGGCCATTGCTGGCCTTGAGCTGCAAGGCGGCCTGGTATTGACGGGTGAAGGGGTCATAGCGAACGTCCAGCTGTTCCATGCTCAACTCACCGCCCGTGATGACGATCGGGCGTTTGCAGCACAGCAATCGACGGTCGATGCCTTCGTTGAGCATCAGGGTGTTCTGCTGAGCGTTGTCATCGAGGCGCTGATGCACCTGCGGGTCATAGATCTCGATCACCGACTCGTTGATGACAATGGCATAAGGGACCCAGATGGCCTCGGCGAACAGACGGATCAGCCGACTGCTGACATAAGTCTTGCCAGTACCCGCGGGGCCATAAATCATGATCGCGCGCCCGGAGTTCATCGCCACACCCAACTGATCGAGCATCTCCTCCGTGAGCACTACGCCAGCCAGGGCATTGCGCATATCGTTGGCATTGATGCGACCATGGTGAATGGTCTGTAGCTTGATCAGGGAGCGGTAGGTACTCACCGGGAAGGGTGCCGCACCGATATAGCCACTGCGCGACAGGGCATCGCGGGCGACACTGCGACCACGCTCGGTCAGGCCATAACGCAACATCTGCCCGCCCGTTTGACTCACCTGGCCCAGCACTTCGACACGGCCATCCTTGCGCAGAAACGCCAGGACCTCTTCAAGCACCGCGCCGGTCAGCGCCAGGCGTTCCACCAGCCGCGACATGTCCAGCACACCGGCATCAAACAAATGCTTGCACACCAACTCGCCGAGAAAACTGTCCGTCAGGCCAGTTTCGCGGATAGTGCAGGGCTGAGGAGCCAGCCGTTGCACCGCTCCCCGATCGCTGGGGTAGGCATCACTATCGACGATGACGTGCATGTCTAACCTCCGAATCCACCGGCAATTTGCCAGTAGACACTGTTCAAAGTGCCGATCAATATTGCAATCGAATATGGGAAAGGCTTGCCGGCTACTTCATCTGAAGTTGGTGCCAGATAAGCCTGCGCCCTTAGAATTAGCCAATAGCGCCCCAAGGTCTGACGCAATTGACCGCGAACCAGCACGATCAATAAACCGCATACGCCGCCGGCTATCAGGCTAAACATTGCAGCCCACAACGCGAACTGGAACGGTAGAAAACTGCCGACCATGGTCATTAACTTGACGTCACCGGCAGCCATGCCACCGAAGGCGTACATCGGCAGAAACAGCGCAAAACAAATCAGGATGCCCAGCAGGCTGTCACCCAATCCACTGACACCACCTGAATACATTTGACCGATCAATCCCAAGACAAGGCCCACCAGGACGAGCATGTTGGGAATACGGTGGCGAAGCAGATCGCTCACCACCGCCACGCCCAAAAGTCCTATCAGTAAAACCATCGATAGCAGTTCCGTGGACATGGCATGTCTCCCTGCAGGTATTAATCGTTAGCACGCAACGTTGCTATTGGCGGCCTTGAACAGCACAGTGAATTGCGCTCTCTACGCAAATTGACAGGGACAACGCGAAGTCCATGAAGAAAGTTGCCGGCGCCCTATAAAAAATAGCGGCAACCGGCTGTCCCGTCCCATGGACATCGACGTGTCCCCCAGCGGGAACTATCAGCAGGCAACACCACCATTGATCGCGGTGCACAGTGTCTGCATTTTGGCCGCAACTGCTGTTCCAAGGGTCGTGAAAATGCCGACGACAAGCGCCGTAACCAACCCGCCGGCTACCGCGTATTCCACAACGGTCAGGCCATCTTCGTCGTTGATGAACTTCACTACCGAAGCCTTAATTGTTTGCATGATCATTTTGCCCACCTCACTCGAATGTTGTTTTTTCTGAGGCAGTACTTTCTGCGCTGCCTGATGCAACCCTAGTCAGGGACAAGGCATTGGCGTTAGGAAGATTTTGCACATCGTTAGGACTTTTTTGCGGGGCGGCCAAATACGGGGGCATTGGCCTTTGCAGAAGTAACGGGAGGGGTAAACCAGGCACTGAAACGCAAAGGCAATTGCCATTGATTCACAAGCGACAGGCGGCTAAACCCGTGTTTATCGACAACACACGAGCAAACACTCGCCCGGGGCTGCCCTCCAAGTAACCCATAGAGCGAAAAGAACTAAAAATCGCCTTTCCTATCAGGATTAAATCTGCAAAGTGATGGCACCTTGGCAATACTCCTTAGCGAGAGAGTCACCAAGAACCCCAGAGTAGAGACATGACGTCCAATTTGACCAAAAGGCCATCGCTCCTGTGGTTCGATCTGACTCATGATCGGTCCACGAAAGAACTCGTCGCGCAGTTCGAGGGTTCCTGCGACTGCAATCTGGCGAAAAACTCCGTGCTGCCCATCAGGGAACAGGCAGACATGATCTGCGTCCATTTTGATCGCCCTGACACGCCAGGCTTGAGGCTGTTGCTGGAGATCAAACGCACCACCCCCAGCATCCCGATCACCATGTTCACCGTGCAGCACTCGGAGGAACTGGCTGTATGGGCCATGCGCTCGAGCGTCTGGGAATACATGGTGCTCCCGCTCTCGACCACCGAGAAGAAGCGTTACCTGACGGCGGTGGTGCAGCTCTGCGAGCTGCGCCGAAATGCCCACGGCCAGGTCAAATCATCGCAAATCGACCACGCCCCGACCCTGCCGGACAGCATCCGGCGGACCTCAGGACATCAAAAACACCAGGCGCTGAGCAATGTCATGCTGTACATCGAACAGCACTTTCGAGACAGCATCGATCAGAGGGAATTGGCACAGCGCTGCGGCATGACGACATTTCGCTTCAGCCGCCTGTTCAAGGAAGCCAATGGACTTGGCTTCACGGATTACATCCTGGACAAGCGCATGAACTTCGCCAAAGATCTGCTCGACAACAGCCAGATGCCGATTACCAGCATCGGCTATGAGGCCGGCTTCAAGGATCCTTCCTACTTCGCTCGTGCCTTCAAGCAGTTCGCAAACTGCACGCCCAGCGAATACCGCCTGGCACGCCAACTCAGAGCGGCTGCAGCTTTGCAACTGGAGCAAGATGAAGAAACCTCTGAAGCGCTCGAAAGCCTGGTACAAAGCCTCAGCAGTTGATCTGTTTTTTACGCGCAAACAAAAACGCCGCTCAATGAGCGGCGTTTTCGTTAAATATGGAGCGGGAAACGAGACTCGAACTCGCGACCCCGACCTTGGCAAGGTCGTGCTCTACCAACTGAGCTATTCCCGCAAATGGCGTCCCCTAGGGGACTCGAACCCCTGTTACCGCCGTGAAAGGGCGGTGTCCTAGGCCACTAGACGAAGGGGACACGCTACCCGGAACACATGGTGTGTGTTTCGGTGTCCAGAGCCGCATCCGAAGACTTGGTTCTGGTTTCACTCAGCCCTGCCCGAAAGCAACGCTGTTTAAAATTGGAGCGGGAAACGAGACTCGAACTCGCGACCCCGACCTTGGCAAGGTCGTGCTCTACCAACTGAGCTATTCCCGCATTGGCGTCCCCTAGGGGACTCGAACCCCTGTTACCGCCGTGAAAGGGCGGTGTCCTAGGCCACTAGACGAAGGGGACACACGTACAACATTCACTCCCTGCTTCGTTTCGCTGTGTGCTTTACGCTGCAAGTGGCGCGCATTCTATGGATGGATTGAGAGGTCGTCAACCCCCTGATATAAATTTATTTAAATCAATGACTTCGCCCTGCTTTTGGGAGCCATTGCGGTTTTTCCGCTGCCCGGCGTTTGACGCCTATATTCTGGCACCCGCCAAGACGTTATAGTCCACCCGATGATGGCAATCTGAGTATCGAGTGCCATCATTCATAGAAGCGGGGCTCCGGCCGATAGTAAGAACAAGCATGTCCGATCCAACCCGTCGTGCGGGCCTGGTGGCTCAAATGCCAAGCCACCAGACTCGCATGCGTAACCTATAAAGAGGTCTTACCGGTGACGCCACTCATGATCACCCTGCTAGTCGTAGCCGGGATCGCACTGTTGATCGCCATTGGCTACATGAACCATGTGGTGGAAAACAACAAGCTGGAAAAGGCCCGTACCAAGATTGAGCTCAACGATCGCCTGCGACGCTGCGGCGAAATCACCGAGACGTTCCCCGGCCAGCTGATGACCCCGGCCCTCAAGCTGCTGTTGGCCCGCCTGGAACTGAACGTCTGCCAGCGCCTGCTTAACCTGGAAAAATCCAGCGCCAACCTCAAGGCACGGATCGCCGAACTGGAGGCCCTTGTCGGCCAGGGTGAATCCATCCCGGTCAACAATCCGCCAGCACCGATCCAGACTGAAGCCAAGGCCAAGGATGTGCGCTTCCTGCTCGAAGCCCTGCACGGCCAGGTTACCCGCGCGGCCCAGGACGGCTTCCTGCCCCCCAACGAGGCCAAGCGCTGGATACGTGAAGTGCGCCACATCCTGGTGCTGCTGCACATCGAGTTCTTCAACAACCTCGGCCAGCACTCCCTGCAACAGAACCAGCCCGGACAGGCCCGCCTGGCATTCGAACGTGGCGTGCAATACCTGCGCAAACAGCAGGAACCACAGGTCTATGCCGAGCAACTGGAGTACCTGGAAAAACTCCTGGCCCGGGCCAACGACCAGGTCATGGATCGCATCGCGCCGGTCGAAGGCGAGGTCAACCAGTTGACCGAAGGCCTCAAGGACGTAGAGGCTGACGCGGACTGGAAGAAGAAAGCGATCTACGACTAATCATCGAAAAACACTGTAGGAGCGAGCTTGCTCGCGATGGTCGTAAAGGAGAACGCGTGTTTACTGGCTATACACGTCGTTCTTGCGTCCATCGCGAGCAAGCTCGCTCCTACATCCTATAGCCTGAAATGCCCCACCATCCCCTTCAGTTCAACCCCCAGTTGCGCCAGCTGAATACTCGACGCGGCATTGCCCTGCATCGCCAGCGATGACTGATCGGCACTGGCGCGAATACTGGTGACACTGCGGTTGATCTCCTCGGCCACCGAGCTCTGTTCCTCGGCCGCCGCGGCAATCTGTTGGTTCATCTGCTGGATCAACGACACCGCCGCCGCAATGCTTCCCAGCGCACTCTCGGTCTGCAAGGCATCGCTGACCGCCAGCTTCACCAACTCGCCACTGCTCTGGATCTGCTGCACCGACGACTGCGCCGCCGAGCGCAAGGCGCTGACCAGGCGTTCGATTTCCTCGGTCGATTGCTGGGTTCGCTTGGCCAGCGCACGCACTTCATCGGCCACCACTGCAAAGCCCCTGCCCTGCTCGCCGGCCCGGGCTGCCTCGATCGCCGCGTTCAACGCCAGCAGATTGGTTTGCTCCGCCACGCTTTTGATCACACTCAAAACCGTGCCGATGTTCTGGATTTCCGCACTCAGGCTTTCGATGCTCGAACTGGCCGAGGTGGCCGAGCCCGCCAACTGCTCGATCCGCGCCATGCTCTGGCGCACCACCTGCTGACCACTTTCAACCTTGCCGTCAGCGGTTTGCGCGGCCAGCGCAGCTTCCTCTGCATTACGCGCGACGTCATGCACCGTGGCCGTCATCTGATTCATTGCGGTGGCGACCTGTTCGGTTTCCTCCTTCTGCGTGCTGACTTCGAGATTGGTCTGTTCAGTCACCGCCGACAACGATTGGGCAGAAGTCGCCAACTGCTCGATACCCGATTGCAAGCCGCTGACTATGTGGCTGAGCCCCGCGCCCATTTGTTGCATTGCCTGCATCAACTGGCCGATTTCATCACGGCGGGTCACGTCAATGGTCGCACTCAAATCCCCTGAGGCAATCTGCTGCGCCACCTGAATCACACGGCGCAGCGGTGCCACGATCAACCGGGTGATGATCCACGCGGCAACCAGCCCAACCAGCAAGGCCAGGGCGGAAGAGCCAATGATCAGCAGCGAGTTCTTTTTCAGTTCAGCCTGCATCGCCAGGTCTTGCGCGACATAAGCCTGATCCACCCGCTCGACCACTTGGGCTGCGCGCTGGTGTAATTGTTGATAGACGGTTTTTTCCTGTTCCAGCAGGCCGGTGTACTCGGCGAGCTTGTCACTGAAACTGACGATATGACCCATCACCTCATTGAGGACGGTCTGGTAACCCTCGTCCTTGACCGTAGTCTTGAGCTGCTCGGCCTGGGTCAATGCCTGGCTGGCCTGTTCAATCTTGCCCTGCCCGGCGCTGTCGTCGCCTTTGCGGCTTTGATCCAGACGCACGCGCGCTTCATTCATGGCTTGCAGCATCAAGCGTGAAACCTGGCTGACCTGACTGGCCTGCTCGATGAATTGCGCACCGTCCTTGCCTTCGGAGTCTTTCAGCGTATAGGTGCCGTCATCGGCGAGCCCGGATTGCAATACATCAAGGTTATTGGCCACGCTGGACACCGACCAGCTGGCCATTTCCAGCGCCAGGTCCTTGGCCTGGCTGAGCGAGACAAACTCGTCGAAGGCCTTGCGATAGGCCCCCAGGGACTGTTCGACATCATTCATCACCGGCACGTTGGCCGCAGACGCGGCTTTGAGCTGGCCGGCCAGGGCAATCAAGCCATCGACGCCCTCGTGCAGGGCATCGACGGTTTTCGGATTGCCGTGCAAGGCGTACTCCTGCTCCAGTAGCCGCACCTTGAGCAAACCGCTGTTGAGCGATGACATTTGCTTGAGCCCATCGAAGCGCTGGCTGATGGTTTGCAGGGACCAAACGCCAATGCCCGCCACCAGCGCAGTCAACAACAGCACCAGGACAAACCCGACACCCAGTTTTTTCGCCATACCGAGGTTGGCAAAACGTCCTTGCACGGCCGAATTCATTGCACTTAGTCCCCTGCCAAAGTCTGTAGACGCAGATTCGCAACGGGCCAGTGGCAACACAAGGCTCTGGCTCCGGAATAATGGCAAAAAGCTACGCCAACGTCGTTTTCAGAACGCTTGAGGTCGATCCCGGGCAGTGGCCTGAAAGAACGCCCGGGCACGCGGATCGCAGGCATATGTCACGTTGATACGCTGCCAGTCACTGGCCTCACCCGAGGGGTTGAAGGCGGTCTTCGATGACAGCAGTACACCCAGGCGCCGCGCCTGGGTTCGCAGCTGATCGTAGTCGGACATTCGTGATCGCGCCCAGATGAACAGGCCTCCCGCCGGCTTGCCGAAAACTTCCCATTCGGCATCTTCGAGCAATTGCAGCACTACCAGCCGGTCGCTGCTCAAACGTTGGCGCTGACGCTGTACCAGTTTGCGGTAGGCACCGTTAGCCAACAGGCACGCCAGCACCGATTCGCAAAATCGCGAGGCGCCCATGCCACTGATCATCTTGACCTCGGCCAGACGTGTAATGACTTCGGCATCGGCCACCACGAAACCGACCCGCAAGGAACTGCTGAGGGTCTTGGAAAAGCTGCCCACGTAGATCACATCGTCGTCCAGCGCAGCCAGTCGCATACCGGAACCGCTGTGCAAATCCGCATAAACGTCGTCTTCGATCACCTGCACGCCGAAGGTCCTGGCCAGTTGCAGCACGCGGCGCGCCACCACCGGTGCAAGGCTGCTGCCGGTCGGGTTGTGATAGAAGCTATTGATGAACAGCCCTTGGGGCCGGTGTTTGACCAGCACCGACTCGAGCACCTCCACGTCCGGCCCGCGCGGTGTTCGCGGTATCTCGACCATGTGGATGCCGTGCAGCCTGAGCAGATCGAACAGCACCGGATAACCGGGACTCTCCACGACCACACAGTCACCGGCCTTGAACAGCGTCCGCACAATCAGGTCGAGCCCCTGACTGGCACCCGCCGTGGTCATGATCCGGTTGTCCTTTGCCCGGATATCCAGCTGCCTGAGGTGCTTGAGGATCTGTTGTCGCAAGGCTGGCAAACCCAACGGCGTGCTGTAGTTGAACAGGCTGGCCGTGTCGGTACGACTGACTTGCCGAATCGCGTAAGTCAGATCGTCTGTCTCGCGCCAGCTTTCAGGCAGCCCGCCACAGCCCAGCCTCAACTCACTCGAAAAAGTCCCGTGATCGGGCTCCGCCCCCTCGAACCACACCGGCTCGTGCTTTGTGCCTGTGGCCAATGCCGGATCGGCAACCGCATAGCCGGCTCCATGACCTGACACCAGCATTCCCTGTGTCACCAGGCGTTCACAAGCCTGAGCGACGCTTAACTGACTGAGCAAATTGATCCGCGCGATCTGTCGCACCGAAGGCAGGCGCGTACCGGGCGATACCCCGCTGGAATGAAGCCAGCAGGTCAGCGCGTCAACAATTTGCTGTACGACGGGCACCAGCGCCTGTCGGTCGATTCTCAATTCCATGAGCAAGCAAACCCCTGTTGATTTTGCGATAAGCAGTTAATCACAGGCGTGTTCGAAGACTTGTGCGACAACGCCGCCAAAACCATTCGATCTAATCATTTGATACACATTGCCTGGCCCTTTAGCGGAACCCCAAAAAAGTGGGAGCGGGCTTGCTCGCGAAAGCGGTTTGCCAATCCACATTGATGTCGACTGACACTCCCCCTTCGCGAGCAAGCCCGCTCCCACAGGCTGCGTGTGTACTCGTGAATCTGTACGTCGCTTTTTAAAACGCAGTAACGCCACCGTCCACGGCCAATGAGTGCCCCGTGGTAAACGCCGCGCCATCGCTGCACAGGTACAGCACCGCGCTGGCGATCTCTTCGACCTTGCCGATGCGACCGACCGGATGCATGGCGTTGGCGAACTCGCCTTTTTTCGGGTCGGCTTCATAAGCGCGGCGGAACATATCCGTGTCGATCACCGCCGGACACACGGCGTTGACCCGGATTTTCTTCTTGGCATATTCAATGGCCGCCGACTTGGTCAGGCCGATCACCGCATGTTTAGAGGCTGCGTAGATGCTCATTTTCGGCGCGGCTCCAAGGCCGGCCACCGATGCCGTATTGACGATCGCGCCGCCCCCTTGCGCCAGCAGCAGCGGCAACTGGTACTTCATGCACAGCCAGACACCTTTGACGTTGACGCCCATGATCGCGTCGAACTCGTCGAGCGTACCTTCGGCCAACTTGCCCTTCTCGATTTCGATGCCGGCATTGTTGAAGGCATAGTCGAGGCGACCGTAAGTATTGATCACCTCCCCCATCAGATTTTTTACATCGTTCTCCAGGGTAACGTTGCAGCGCACGAAGGTCGCTTCGCCACCAGCGGTACGAATCAGCGCCACCGTGCCCTCGCCGCCTGCCACGTCCATATCGGCCACTACTACCTTCAGGCCCTCGGCGGCAAATGCCTGGGCGGTCGCGCGGCCAATACCGGCCGCCCCGCCTGTCACCACGACCACCTGGCCAGAAAACGTCATGCTCATTTTGTTTTGTCCTCAAAAAGAAGAATGCGGGGAATCGCGTAGGACCAGTCTAGCCATGGAGGTCTTGAACACGGCAGCACTATCAAGGCTCCGGTTGGGCGCCCATGAGTTGCAGTGATGGAACTGCCGTACCAACTATCACTGCACTGGATCAACCTGCATTCGCCGCATCAGCCGAACTTGCAGCATCGTCGCTGACCGGCTATCAACAAAGCTTCATTCAACTTGAGTGCCTGCCATGAGCTCCCAGACCAATCGCCAATTCCTGCTCGCCAAACGTCCGGTTGGCGCGGCGACCCGCGAGACATTCACCTACCAGGAAGTACCGGTCGGCGAGCCTGCGGCGGGTCAGATACTGGTCGAAAACCAATACCTGTCCCTGGATCCGGCCATGCGTGGATGGATGAACGAGGGCAAGTCCTACATCCCGCCGGTCGGGCTCGGCGAAGTCATGCGCGCCTTGGGTGTGGGCAAAGTCATTGCGTCGAACAACCCGGGGTTCGCGGTCGGGGATTACGTCAACGGCGCCCTGGGTGTGCAGGACTTCTTCCTCGGCGAACCGCGAGGTTTCTACAAGGTCGATCCGAAACTGGCACCGCTGCCACGTTACTTGTCCGCGCTGGGCATGACCGGGATGACGGCGTACTTCGCCCTGCTCGACGTCGGCGCTCCGAAGGCCGGTGACACCGTGGTGCTGTCGGGCGCGGCGGGCGCAGTGGGCAGCATTGCCGGGCAGATCGCCAAGATCAAAGGGTGCCGGGTGGTTGGCATCGCCGGTGGCGCCGACAAGTGCAAGTTCCTGATCGATGAACTGGGTTTCGATGGCGCTATCGACTACAAGAGCGAAGACGTCCTCGCCGGCCTCAAGCGCGAGTGCCCGAAGGGCGTCGACGTGTATTTCGATAACGTGGGTGGCGACATCCTCGACGCAGTGTTGAGCCGCCTGAACATGAAGGCGCGGGTGGTGATTTGCGGTGCCATCAGCCAGTACAACAACAAGGAAGCGGTCAAGGGACCGGCCAATTACCTGTCACTGCTGGTCAACCGCGCGCGCATGGAAGGGTTTGTGGTGATGGACTACGCCGCCCAATACGCCGGCGCCGCCCAGGAAATGGCCGGCTGGATGGCCAATGGGCAGCTCAAGAGCAAGGAAGATATTGTCGAAGGACTGGAGACTTTCCCGGAGACGCTGATGAAATTGTTCAGCGGGGAGAATTTCGGGAAGCTGGTGTTGAAGGTCTAACCCGATATTTGAACTCACCCAAAAACCACTGTGGGAGCGAGCTTGCTCGCGATAGCGGAGTGTCAGGCAACATTGATGTCACTGATCCTCCCCCATCGCGAGCAAGCTCGCTCCCACAGGTTTAGCGGTGTTTAGGCCAGTTCGGCCACGACCGACGCCAATGCCTTGGCTGGATCCGCCGCCTGGCTGATCGGACGGCCGATCACCAGATAGTCGGAACCGGCATCCAGCGCCTGACGTGGCGTCAGAATGCGGCGCTGATCGTCCTGGGCGCTGCCCGCCGGACGAATCCCCGGGGTCACCAGTTGCAGCGACGGGTGCGCCGCTTTCAGTGCCTGGGCTTCGAGGGCCGAGCACACCAGGCCGTCCATCCCGGCTTTTTCCGCCAGGGCGGCCAGGCGCAGCACCTGCTCCTGGGGCTCGATGTCCAGGCCGATGCCCGCCAGGTCTTCACGCTCCATGCTGGTCAACACGGTCACGCCGATCAGCAGTGGTTTAGGACCGGTGCGCTGATCCAGCACTTCACGGCACGCAGCCATCATGCGCAGGCCGCCGGAGCAATGCACGTTAACCATCCACACGCCCATTTCCGCCGCCGCCTTGACGGCCATCGCGGTGGTGTTCGGGATGTCGTGGAACTTGAGGTCCAGGAACACTTCGAAACCTTTGTCGCGCAGGGTGCCGACGATTTCCGAGGCGCAGCTGGTGAACAGTTCCTTGCCGACTTTGACCCGGCACAGCTTCGGGTCCAACTGATCGGCCAGCTTCAGTGCGGCGTCACGGGTAGGGAAATCCAGGGCGACGATGATGGGAGTCTGGCAGGCGGACATGAGTGGGCTCTCAGGCAAGTCGAAATCGGCGCGCATTGTAGCGGAACCAGCGCCGCTGCGGGACCCGATGATCGGTAAATCGTCGCGACGGCTCAGGCAAGACTAGCCCTTGAGGCCATTGTGTCGAGTTCAATACACACACGACACGCCCGCAACACCCTGACCCGCAACCCTCGGCAACCGCAACGGGTCCCTACAACAGCACTTCCCGCCTCAGGGCCGGCGATCTTCACCCCGTGCCTGGGTCGTGCTCCAGTCGATCAACAGGCTGTAGGCCACCGCCAGCAATGTCGGGCCGATGAACAGGCCGATAAAGCCAAAGGCAATCAACCCGCCAAACACCCCAAGCAGCACAATGACCAGCGGCAGGTTGCCGCCACGGCTGATCAGGTACGGCTTGAGCACGTTGTCGACACCGCTGATGATGAATGTGCCCCAGATCCCAAGGAATATGGCCATCCCGTACTCGCCTTTCCAGACCAGCCACGCGGTCGCCGGAATCCACACCAGCGGCGGGCCCATCGGGATCAGGCTGAGCATGAACGTCACGATGCCAAGCACCAGCGCACCCGGTACGCCGGCAATCAGGAACCCGATCAGCGCCAGGATCGCCTGGGCCGCCGCAGTGCCGATCACACCGTTCACCACCCGTTGTACCGTGCCCGCCACCAGCTCAATGTAGTAGCCGGCCCGTTGACCGATCAGCCGCTCCAGCAGTGTGTGTACAAATGCCGCCAGGCGCGGCCCGTCACGATAGAAAAAGAACACGAAGACGACGCTCAGGGTCAGTTCGAGAATACCGCCGCCGATCTGCGCGCTGCGCGCCAGCAACCAGTTACCCACCTGCCCCAGATAAGGCTTGAGCGACACCATCATCGCCGCGCCCTGCTCATCGATGCTGTTCCAGATCCCCACCAGCCGCCCGCCCACCAGGGGAATCGAACCCAGCCACAGCGGCGCTTCGGGAAGCCCCTCAACCTGTGCATCCTTGATGAATGCCGTGGCATCGCGCACATGATCGGCAAGGTTGAAACCCAGCCACACCAAGGGTGCCGCTACCAACACCATCCAGCCCAGCGTCAGCAATGCCGCCGCCAGCGACTCGCGGCCATTGAGCCAACGGGTCAGCAAGCGCATCAGCGGCCAACTGGCAAACGCCAGGACCGCGCCCCAGAACATCGCCGACCAGAACGGCGCCATCACCCAGAAGCTCGCGCCGAACAACGCCACGAGCAGGATCTGCACCAACAGGCGATCGTTATTGATCATCAAAAGTCTCGAAAAAGTCAGTCAGCAAAAGAGTAGGCGAACGCGACGTACGCGCTCGCCCGGTACAGCCTAGCGCAATAGCTCGATGTGCAGGCCAGAGCCTTCGGCACTGCCGACTTCCATCCGCGCGGTACGCACGCCCTGGGCGATCAGTGCCTGACGCCAGGCTTCGGCGTTCGCTCCGGAAATGCTGACCCGCAAGGTGGTGTCCAGATTCAGTCCGCGAGAAATCAAGCGGAGCCAGGTCTCGTCAGGTGCGCTGTTCAACGTGGCAAAATCGAGCTCGCCGGTGCTCTTGAGTTCACGCAACAAAGTCGCTGAGGTCGGCAACAACTCACCCAGCGGTGTCGAAGCCTCGAACTGTTCGACATGCAGGTAGGCTTTGCGATTACCGCGGGTGATGCTGTACAGCGCAACGAGCGTGTTGTCCCGTGGAGCGGCAAGTCGCAGCAACAAATAGGCTTGCTGATCGTCGGCGCCGTACAGCTTGGCGTTGCCAAAGACCTGGTTGGCCCAGAGGCTGCTTTCACCGCAATCGCGCGCCTGGCACCAGAAGAGCAACCCGGCGTCCTGCTGTTGCAAAGCCTCGCGGGCAGCGGTGAACGCCTCGATGGATGAATGCTCCGAGGGTAATTCGTAGGTCACCGAAGTGACGTTGCCGCGGGCACTGACCTGGCCGTCGAATCGTAACTGGCCACTGATTTTACGGATCGAGCCCAACGGGTAGATCCGCTCCAGTTCGGCGGCGGGGCGATAGTCGACAATCTGGGCGTCGACCATGCGCGGCACTATCGGCAGGTCCTGACTGCCCGGAACATCGGCGGCGAATAACAAGGGACTGAAACTGCACAGCACCAGCAAACTGAATGAACGCATGGATAGACTCATCGGATCAGCATGGCCTGGGCGCCCTTGATAATACTGGCTTCATCGGCGCGTTTCGGTACTTGCAGGCCACGCTGCACCGCCGGCCGGTCCTCCATGGTTGCCATCCAGCGTTGCAACGCCGTCAAGCCATCCACCGAGACGCCCGACCACTCGTAGCCGCGCACCCAGGGAAAGGTGGCAATGTCGGCAATGCTGTACTGATCGGCTAGGAACTCCACGCCTTGCAACCGCGTGTCGAGCACTTCGTAGAGGCGACGGGTTTCATGCTGATACCGGTCGATGGCACTCTGGAGTTTTTCCGGAAAGTAGCGGAAGAACACGTTGGCCTGGCCCTGCATCGGGCCGATGCCCCCCATCTGGAACATCAGCCACTGCAATACCAGCGAACGCCCCTTCGGGTCCGATGGCATCAGTTTGCCGGTCTGTTCAGCGAGGTAAATCAGGATGGCGCCTGACTCGAACACGGCGAAATCGCCATTGGCGCGGTCGACAATCGCCGGAATCCGGCCATTGGGGTTGATCTTGAGGAAGTCCGCGGACTTCTGCTCCTTTTTGTCGAAACTCAAGGCATGCACCGTGTAGGGCAGGCCGAGTTCCTCGAGCACGATAGAGACCTTGTGGCCATTCGGGGTCGCAGCGGTGTAGAGATCTATCATGGTTGTCTCCCTTTTCAACCCGCCAAGCCTCGACAGTTGCCCGGCGCAAGTCAAGGAATGGCGAAAAACCGATTGAAACAGTCTGCGACAAGATCGGCACCAGACTCATCATTGAGGTGCAAATGGTGGCCGCCTGGCAGCTGTTCCCGGCTAAAGGGTAGACGCTCCAGCAACTCTGGGTGTTTGGCGAGCATGCCGTCGGCGGCAACCACCAGTGTTGCAGGACACTTGACCCGCTGGACGAAGGCCATGGCCTGTTCGGTGGTAAGACGCAGCGGCGATGGCAGTGTGAGGCGATTGTCGGTGCGCCAGGTGTAACCGCCCGGCACCGGCATCAGGCCACGCTGCGCCAGCAGTTCTGCGGCCTCGCGGCTGACCGCCACCAGGCCTTTCATGCGCGCTTCGATGGCTCGGTCGAGGGTGTCGTAGACCGGTTTGCGCTTTTCCCGCAGATCCAGTTGCGCCTGCAGGGCCATGCCCATGCGCTCGGCAGCGTTTTCACCTTTGTCTGTAGGAGGAATGATGCCGTCGATCAACGCCAGGTGGGTGACCCGCTCGGGCATCGACCCGGCGATGATCAACGAAGCAATGGCGCCCATCGAATGCCCCATCAACGCAAACTTCTTCAGCCCAAGCTGTTCGGCGACTTGCAGCACGTCGTGGGCATAGTCCCACATGGCGTAGCCGGCTCCCGGCGGGCGATGCCCGGAATGACCGTGACCGGCCATGTCCAGGGCGATGATGCGCAGGCCTTTAAGCTTCGGCGCCAGACGGGCAAAACTGTTGGCGTTGTCCAGCCAGCCATGCAGGGCAATGACCGGCAATCCGTCTTCAGGACCGAACAGGTGCGCCGCCAGTTCGATGTGCGGCAGGCTCAGGCGGACCTCTTCGACGACGTGGTTCATGCGCAATCCTGTTGTCGACGGCCGCCCCAACGGTAGAACAGGCCTTTGAGCATGTCAGCGGTATCAAGGGGACGTTCGAGCGGAAACATGTGGCCACCAGGCATGGTCAACGACTCGCCCAGCGGCAGGCGGTCGACCGAACTGGCGTGATGGCGCATCACCACGCGGCTGTTGTGCCCGCGTACCACCGCCAGCGGCACTTGCAACTGCCGGGTGCTGCCCGGGCTGGTGTGCGGCACACCGCGATAGATGCTGATTTCCGTGGCTGGGTCGAACCGCAGGCGCAACTTGTCGCCGACCTGATGCAAGCCGTGTTGCAGGTAGGCATCGAAACATTCCGGGTCGAAGCCACGAAACAGGGTTTTTCCGGCGAAATACTTCCGGGCGCTTTCCAGGTCGGCGAATTCTTCACGGCGGCCCAGGGTACGCCCGGCCGGGGTCAAGCGGTCGATGAAACCAAAGCGTTTGGCCGCCCGTATGACCCATTGATCGGTCCGGGTCAGCACTGGCGAGTCGAGCATCACCACCCCGCGATACAACTCGGGGCAACGCAAGGCCGCATGCAGGTGCAACACGCCACCGAAGGAGTGACCGACGCCCCACACGGGTTCGGCCTGTTGTTGCAGGTGATGGATCAGCTCATCCACCAGGTTGTACCAATTGTCGTCCGCCGGGAAACGCGGGTCGTGGGCGTGCTGCTCCAGATGCGTCACCTGAAACTCGGGTGCCAGCGCCGCAAACAACTTGCCGTAGGTCCCCGAAGGAAAACCATTGGCGTGGGCGAAAAAGATCTGTTGCGACATACCTGCAAATCCATGAGCGAGAACAGGCGTAGATTGTCCGCAAGACCGCGTCCTACAGCAATGACCGTAACTGCCAGGAAGGGTGACAGACCTGCCGTGGTTAAAACGCCGTGCGTGGCAATACCTGTTATTTCTGACAGTTGACAGTCAATCCTCCCGACGCGGATAAGAGTCTGTCATGCCAAGTCATGGGCACGATCGTAATGACCCACGCCAACACCCCGCTATCAAAGCGTTCGATCCTCGCGGGTTGGGTGTGCGTGATATCGCCTATCACCGTCGCGACAGTGCATCATCGCCGGAACCTTACATCTCCCAGCAGGTGTACGACACTCCCACGCGTGCAACCAACAATGGCCTGGAATAACAGCGGGTGCGATAGAAGGCTTCGCTGTCGCGCTTGTCGGCGGTGGGCTGGCTGCCAGAATCATCCTGGCGCGGTGGGGCTCGGCGCGGCTCCAGGGCTACTTGTTGGAGTTCAGCCGGCAATCCAGAGTGCCAACGACGAAGTAGCCGATACTGAAGAGATCGAGCGCAACCAAGTCGCTATCAATCGAATCCGTGTGGCGGCTGGGTCAGTTGCCCGGGAACTCTCGCAACAAATACTCAGAGGGCATGGATCAAACTTCCCCTGGGGCAGCGTCAATGTTCGGCAACGGTTGCCTACCATCGGTAGGACAGCGCTTGCCTATTGCGCACTGACCGGACTCAACGGTGCGTTCAGTCAATTCGTGCCGGAATCCATGCGTAGCTGGATCAGTCCGATGATGGATTGGAATAACTATCCATAAACCCCTTTAAGACAAAGGGTTACAGCAGCCTTCTGTTCCGTTCGTACCAGTTCTGTACCACCAAGCTCTCTCAATCCACCTTTTCGCTATGGCTAACTGCGTCTACATCAAGCAGATAACGGCCATTAGCGACGACCACTACACACAAGCGACAACTCTGATTCGATCAATTGACGCAATCCGACTGATAACCCTCAGTCCTATAGAGCACGGCTATATCGAAGCAAGCTAACCACTTCAATTCGCGATTAATATTGCAAAAACCTGGATAGCTACAGCCCCATGGAGCGATTTGAAATAAACCCTCGATTAATGGGTGAGTATCGCGCACTTACTTATAATATTGATTTCTATCGATAATGTCTCAGATCGAGTGAGAGCTGACTTCTGCGGCAGTTTCTTCAGCAGCCAACCACACAACCAAAAACCCCAAAAATTAACGCTAAACAGGCTTTACTTTTGGCCAAATGAATCTATGGTAAATACGTAAATGGCTGGTTTTTTTACGAAGCAACGAAGCCGCCAGTTAAGTGGCGCATGTAAGTATAGAGCATGCATTGTCGTACAAGAAGGTTCAGATAGCAAAGGTGCGTAGCATGAGAAAAAAACAACAAGGACTTGCCGCTATCGAACTCTCGCTCGTGCTGCCAGTTCTTTTTCTAATCTTATTTTTAACTATGGAATTTAGTATTGCCCTTTATAACAAGGCCATAATAACAAATGCCAGCCGAGAAGCAGCAAGAGCTGGCATAGTATTAAAATCGCCAAAACTAACCACCGCTCAAATTCAGAGTGTTGCCAATAATTATTTAGGCTCTTACTTGATAACATTTGGTTCTTCCGTCACCCCAGCGGTAAGTGTTACACAAGCGAATGGAGGACTTTTTGGAACGTCACTCACCGTCCAGGTTACATACCAATACTCCACCATGATTCTTGGCGGCATTCTCCACGTAGTCGATAACCCCATGAACTTGTCGGCGACAACAGTGATGCTAAATGAGTGACTTCAATTTAGGATGCTCACCATGTGCACAGCGATTGAAACCAAAAGCATTGCCACACGCCAATATAGCCAAAAAAAAATAGCAGGCCATATTGAGATCAAGAGAAACCAGCAAGGCGCAGTGTTGATTTTGGCTGTCCTTGCACTGCCCATACTACTTGGTTTTTCAGCATTGGCTATAGATTATGCTTATGCTTACGTTGTGCGTAACGAACTTCAAAACGCCGCTGACGCCACTGCTCTTGCAGGTACGGGGTGTATATACCCGCGCATTGAATGTGGAAATTCAACTAGCAGCGCACCAGATTTCACCACAGCATCTAGTCGCGCAAATACGGCGCTTGCACTAAATAAAACCGCAAACGCCACTATAACCAACGGTAGTATCGTAACCGGTTACTGGAATGTTACAAACCCTTCAAGTGGCATGCAAATTTCTCCGGGCGCATCACTTTTTCCAGCTGTGCAAGTGACTATCAAAAAAGATACAGGCCTAAACGGCGGACCTGTAAATACTTTTTTTGCACGCATTTTTGGTATTGACACCGTACCTATTACTTCCACTGCTACTGCAATAATATCAAGCCCCGGAACCGTTGCGCAGGGGCTTCTCCCCATGGTAATGACTAAATGTATGTACGATAATTTTTGGGATTCAAGCTCAAATCCGAATCAACCGAAAATTGACCCTGCCACGGGAAAGCCCTATGTATTTAAAATTGGATCAGACTATCATTACGGACCATGCGAATCTGGGCAATGGACATCATTCACTCAAGACAAAGATGACGTTCCAACAATAAGAGATCTTATTACTGAAGGAAACCCAACACCACTCAGTATCGGGACTAATACCTGGATTCAGCCGGGCACTAAAAATACACTTTTCAGCTCGGTAAATGACTGCAGTGCGGCAGGGGACAAAAGCTGCGAGTATGTTACGATTCCGATCGTTGTAAATGTATCCACTCATTCGTCTGTTCCCATTGTGGCTTTTGCTTGCCTCCACATCGACTCAGCGGTAGGAGGATCAGGAAAGTACATTCAAGTTGAAATGAGTACAAAGTGCCCCCCTCTTAACTCAAGTGGCATTGGCCCGGCGTATGGCGCCATCACACCACCACGACTTGTTCAGTAGTGCAAAAGCGATAGCCATCATTGGTACCGCCTATGGGATATCGTCGTACTGCTGTTCAGGCTTTCTATTTCTCGAACATCTGAATGGATAGACTTACCGGGCTTCTATCTTTACCGAAGGAGGAACTCTCATGAGTACCGTAACGCTTCTGGAAATCGACTGAATCGCCCACATTTCTGTAGTGAACTTTGAGCGGCGGCTTTTGGTCGAGGCTGTGTAAAAACGATTTGGATTGACGCTTTGCCCGAGATCACGCGAAAAATCGCGCCCCTAAGTAAAATTCAGGTCTGCTGAGTAGCGGGTCTACACCAAACTCCACGTAGGAACACAGATTTCGAAACCACGAGCCCGTTTTACACACTCTGGGTCGAAAACGGTCTATCGAAAGCTTCATATTGGCAATCGTTAGGCTTGCTGGGGCCCAGCTTGAGTTCACACTTCATCCTCCGACGAAGAACTCTGCTTCCACCGTATGCTAAGGAATTCGGCCGTAGCTTTTCTGGCTTTTCTGGCTTCTCTGGCTTTTTTGGCTTGACCTGGGTAGCGGTCCGTCAAAAGTCGGCAGGCCAAAGCAAAAAGCACTCCAACAATCCAAAAGAACAACCCGATACCGACAATCCACCAGGAAAAGATGGCATTCGTCAGTGACTCAGTAATCGTGAACCAGACTACCCCAAGGAATGGGCCTATTTGAAGCAATGATCCAAGCCAGTCCCAAGCAGTCCTTACCAACCCACACAGGTCAGACAGCCGATTGCTCAAGCGATCGTTACTAAAGCGCTCGGATAAGAACTCTATTACCCGGGAAGTGAGCTTTTCATAGGTTAGGTCCTCTACAGCCACACCTAGTTTTATTGCGAGATCCTCCAACTCGGCTTTGTCGTTCTTATCTATCTCCCATGGTGGAGGGGATAGATGGATTCATCGGCACATGGCTGCGAGGCCTTCATTCGGGAACCAGGCACAGTGCAGGTTCCCTCTCGCTACAGACACCGCCGCCGCTCGATACCCTATATGGGTCGGCCGGCAGGGTGACCGGGTCTGTGTACAGCTACGGTGCGGCGAGGGCCGTTGAAGCCAACACCCAACTGGCAACCGCACTACCCAACTCCGAGCGAGGGGCGCTGGCAACCATCCTGAGCGGTGGTGCAAGCGGCATTCTCTCTGCGGCTACCGAATATCGAAGCGCGATCATGCAGGCCGCTCGGAATGGGTATCGTCAACTTAACCCACAAGTTGCGAACAGCATGAGTGCGGACGTTCAGACGACAGAAGCCATATTTCCCGACAGAACTTTCACCCGGCGCCACAGCGTCCACGACATTTGAATCTGCCAGCAGAGAGAGTCGTCAACGTTATGAACTGCTCGGCGGTGTTTCCCCCAACGGCACCACCGCCATGGTCAGTCGCGACACACAACTGGCCTTGCCCTCATCGCTGGTCAACCGAATGTCCCAGACATGGGTCGTGCGGCCGATGTGGATCGGCTTGGCCACCGCCGTCACCCGTCCGCTGCGCAGGCCGCGCAAATGGTTGGCGTTGATTTCCAGGCCCACGCAATAGAATTTGCTGGCATCGATGCACAGGTAGCTGGCCATCGAGCCGACCGATTCGGCCAGCACCACCGAGGCACCGCCATGCAGCAAGCCGTAAGGCTGATGGGTGCGGTGATCGACGACCATGCTGGCGGTCAGGGACTCATCGTCAAAAGCTTCGAAACGGATGTCCAACACTTCGCCGATGGTGTTTTTCTGGATTGCGTTCAACTGCTCGATGTTCGGGGTGGTGCGCCACAGGCTCATCGCAGAGTTTCCTCGTTGGTTTTGTTCGTGGATCAATCCTGCCACAGCACCGCTTCGCTGCGCTCGCTCCATTCCTCAAAGCGTTCACCGTAAGCCGCTTCGATCACGTTGCGCTTGATCTTCAGGGTCGGGGTAAGAAAGCCGTTTTCCACAGCCCAACTATCCTTGACCACCACCAGGCGCCGAAGTTGTTCATGCTTGTCGAGGGCACCATTGACCTCCTCCAGCAGTTTTTCCAGGCTCGAATGCAAACCGGCGCGCGCGGCCCCGCCGGCATCCTGCTGGCCGACCGCCGACAACACGCACAAACCCAGCGGCGCACTCAAGCCATCGCCCACCACGCAGACCTGTTCGATGCGCGAATGCACGGCCAGGCGATTTTCAATCGGTGCCGGGGCCACGTACTTGCCTTTGCTGGTCTTGAAGATTTCCTTCAGGCGCCCGGTCAGGCGCAGATTGCCTTCGGCGTCCTCCTCGCCCTTGTCGCCGGTACGCAGGAAGCCGTCCTCGGTAATGGTGTCGGCGGTTTTTTCCGGTTCCTTGTAATACCCGAGCATGGTCGCACCACTGCGCACCATGACTTCCCCCGTCTCGGCGATCCGCACTTCGACTTCCGGACACGGCTTGCCGATCCAGCCCGGTTTGTTCTGGCCCGGCATGCCGATGTGGGAGTAACCGCAACTCTCGGTCATGCCGTAGACCTCCAGCACGTCCAGCCCCAGTTTGCGGTACCACTGCAACAAGGTCTGCGGCACCGGAGCCGCGCCGGACAACGCGATGCGCAACGCATCCAGCCCCAACCCGGCGAGGACTTTATGCCCGACCCGTTTGCCGATGATCGGCAGGCCGAGCAGGAAGTCGAGACGTTTTGCCGGGATCTTGCTGTACACGCCCATCTGGAATTTGGTCCAGATGCGCGGCACACCAAACAGTGCGGTCGGGCGCGCACGGCGCAGGTCGGTGAGGAAGGTATCGAGGCTCTCGGCGAAAAACACCGTTTGGCCGGTATAGATCGATGCCAGCTCGACGAACATGCGCTCGGCAACGTGGCACAGCGGCAGGTAGGACAACAGCCGGTCCGACTCGTTGAGACCGAACAACGCAGTGCCGCGGGTGGTGGCAAACCCCAGAGTGCCGAAGCTGTGCATCACGCCCTTGGGCATGCCCGTGGTGCCGGACGTGTAAATGATGGTCGCCAGTTGATCGGCGTCAGGCTTGGGATTGTCCTGGATGGGCGAACTGCGTTGCAGGTCGTCCCAACTGAAATCGAAGTCGCCGGGAGGATGCAGGGGCAGGCTGATGGTCGGCAGGTCGGAGCTGACACCACGGGACATACCTGGCCAGTCGTCGAGCTTGCCGATGAATGCCAGCGCTGCTTGCGAATGTTCGAGTACCTGGGCAACGGTCTCGGCGGTCAGATTTGGGTACAACGGCACCGACACATGCCCGGCCATCCAGATCGCGAGATCGGCAACTATCCAGTGCGCACAGTTCTTCGAGATCAGGGCGATATGGCTGCCCTGCGGCAGTTCCCGCGCTCGCAGCCAGTGGGCTGCGCAGCGTGCTTGATGACCGACGTCCGCCCAGGTCAAGGTCTCGACCTGGCCGCCTCCGACAGGCTGGACCAGAAAGCGCTGGCGGGGATGACGGGCCTCACGCTCGTAGAAAACGTCCAGCGGCAAACGAAAAGCAGCAGACATGCGACTCGCTCCTGTGATTTTGGTCTGGAGCAAGCGTAGTCAACCAAGCAAGTGCTTGGTTGACTATTTCATACAAAAATTTTCGGGTTATGACGTACCTGTGGGAGCGTGGCTTGCCCGCGATACAGGCTCCGCGGTTTATCAGGCATGACCGAGTCGATGCCTTCGCGGGCAAGCCACGCTCCCACAGAAACGCGGTGTTACGGGTGCTTGATGCTGTTGAGCCTCATCGACCCGACCAACAACTCATTGCTCTCGAGCTCGGCCAGGCCGGCGGTGCTGACCCGCTCCGGTGGATGTCCAGCGCCATGTTGCAAGTAACTCAACAAATTCCCCACCAGCGGATTGTGGCTGACCAGCAGGACATCGCTCACCGCCACCATTTGCTCGGCGACCTTGTCCGGCTCGGTGTCCGGCGTCAGCCACTCGACGGTGCGGATTTCCGGCTCGAACCCCAAAACCTCGCGCACCAGATGCGCGGTCTCCTGCGCTCGCAGGTACGGGCTGGCATAGATCGCCGTCAACGGCTGCCCCATCAACTGCTCGGCGCTACGTAGCACTTCCTTACGACCGTGGTCCGTCAGTTCCCGCTCCGAATCGTGGGGGCGGGAGCCGTGCGGTACAGCTTCACCATGACGCAATACCCAGAGTTTCATAGCTTGGGTTCCTCATCTCGGGCCGGATGCGGTGCCGGTGCCACGACATGCGGCGCCTCACCTTCCGGTGTACGCGGCGTCGGCCAGTCGGCGAACGGCCAGGGCTTCTGGTCGCTGTGAAAGCTGCCGAAACGACCGATCTGCGCCAGAAACTGGCTCAGGCTGTCGCCGAAATTCATCAAGCTGGCGCTTGGGGCGCCATAGAACAAACGATAGATCAACTGCACCAGCACGACAGCGCCGAGGATGAACTGCGCCACTTGCCACACCAGCACGAAGAGGATCATCCACAGCACCCGCAGCAGGATGGACTCGTACTTGGCTTCTATTTTTGGATCGTTCATGCGCAACTCCCTGCTTTCTGGCAAGCGTGATTAGTTGAAACCACTGGTGGAAATAAAGTCGACGTCGGTTTTCGGCTCGCCACGCATTAACAGACCGATGACCTGCTCCAGCGTGCGCCCCTCGAACAGGATCGCGTGCAGCCCGGCGACCAGCGGCATGTACACGCCAACCTCCTGGGCCTTGGCCTTGAGCACTTTAAGGGTATTGACCCCTTCGGCGACTTCGCCCAGGCGCGTGACCGCCTCGTCCAGGCTCAGGCCCTGGCCGAGGGCAAAGCCGACCTGATAGTTGCGGCTCTTGGGCGACGAACAGGTCACGATCAGATCGCCCACGCCGGCCAGCCCCAGGAAGGTCATCGGGTTGGCACCCTGGTTCACCGCGAAGCGGGTCATTTCCGCCAATGCCCGGGTAATCAGCATGCTCTTGGTATTTTCTCCCATGCCCAGCGCCACCGCCATGCCGGCGATGATCGCGTAGACATTTTTCAGCGCCCCGCCCAGCTCCACGCCGAAACGATCGGCGCTGGCGTACACACGAAAGGTGCGTCCGTGCAGCGCGGCCTGAACCTGCTGGCAGAGTTCTTCGTCTTCACTGGCGACCACCGTGGCGGTCAGCGCGTGCTCGGCGATTTCACGGGCCAGATTGGGTCCGGACAGGACGCCGATGCGCGCCTGCGGGGCGATCTCTTCGAGGATCTCGCTCATCAACTTGAACGTGTGGGCTTCGATGCCTTTGGTCAGGCTCACCAGCATTTTGCCGGTCAAGCGTTCGGCGTGCGGCACCAGCACCGAGCGCAGCGCGCTGGAGGGCAATGCGACGAAACACAGGTCGCAGGCGTCCAGGGTGGCTTGCAGGTCGGTGACCGGCGTGACGCCGGGCAGAATCTTGATGCCTTTGAGGTAACGCGGGTTCTCGCGATTGACCCGAATGGCCTCGGCCTGTTCGGGGTCACGCATCCACTGAAGGACCTGATGCCCGTTTTCGGCCAGCAGATTAGCCACGGCGGTTCCAAAACTTCCGCCTCCCAGGACCGCAATCGGGCGCTGTTCAGTCATATGCAATCCGTTAATCCATACCAGTGGCGATGTCGGCATTATACGGGGCAGTCCATCGACGGCCAGCCCCGACATCAAATACCTGCACCCGTAGGAAGAAGACCAATAAAACCGAGGAAAATGCAGACATCGTGAATGGAAAAGTCATTCGGCTCGGTTAACATGCGCGCCAACAATCACTGACAGGGATGTGTTGTGTCTCCGGGCTCTCCTTCACCGCATTCACCTCTGGTACTGGCGCTGATTTTCAGCTCACCGGCGCTGGCCGACGACTTGTTCCTGGACAGCGAACCGCTGCCGCAAGTACTCACCGCCACGCGCCTGAAGCAGGCGCCGGCGGCCGTGCCGGGAAGCATGACGGTGATCGACAGTGCCCTGATCCACGCCAGCGGTGCCCGTGACATCAGCGAACTGCTGCGCCTGGTGCCGGGGATGATGGTCGGCAACATCAGCGGCAATCAGGCGACGGTGAACTACCACGGCACCAATGCGAATGAAGCGCGGCGCATGCAAGTGCTGATCGACGGGCGCTCGGTGTATCGCGCCGGCCTGGCCACCGTGGACTGGAGTGACATTCCGGTGGCCATGGAAGACATCGAGCGCATCGAAGTCTTTCGCGGACCGAATACCGTCAGCTACGGCGCCAACGCCCTGATGGCGGTGGTCAACATCATTACCCGGCGCCCGGCCGACAGTCACGGCACGCGCATGAAGGTCACCCGGGGTCAGCGCGGCATCAACGACTTTTACGCCAGCCAGGGCCTGGGCTGGGAGGATGGTGACATGCGCCTGTCCCTGTCCGGCCAGCAAGACGACGGCTTCGACACCGACAGAACTGGCGCTGACTACCATGACAGTCGTCGCCTCGAGCGCTTCAACCTCACCGTCAGCCAGAGCCTCGACGAACGGCAAAGCCTCGATTGGCAATTGAATGCCAAGGACGGCACCAACGAGCGGCCCTATACCTACCGGCCGGTGTTCCCGGGAATTACCCGCGCCGGCGACGACTCCGACGTCACCGCCAAGGACTACGCAGGGTCATTACGCTGGAATCTGGACGTCAATCCCGACCACAGCCTTTACATCCAGGGTTCGGCCCAACACTGGGATCGCCAGCAAACCTGGCGCGCCTGCGATGCAGAAGTTTCGTTCAGCCCGCAACTGACCGAACTCTGGCAGTTGAACCCGAACTACACCGAGCGCCTGGCCCGCAATATCACGCGTTTCATCGGCTCTGGTGCGCCGGCCGGCACGCCCGCCGAACAGGCGCTGGCCAACCAGGTACTCGATCAATGGCGCAACGGCGCGAGCCAGACCGTTTGCGGCGACATCGACCAGAGCACCCGGGAATCGCGCTACGACCTCGAACTGCAGGACACCCTGAGCCTTGCCGATAACCTGCGGCTGGTCAGCGGGATGAACTATCGCTACGACCGGGCGGACTCCGAAACCTACTTCAATGGCACGCTCGATGACAGGATCTGGCGAGCGTTCGGCCAGTTCGAGTGGCGTGCCACCGAACACTGGCTGTTGCAAGGCGGCGCCATGTTCGAGGACACCCGGTTGACCGGCAGCTCGCTGACACCTCGCATGGCGGTCAACTACCTGATCAACCCGCGCCACGGCTTGCGAGCGGTGTACTCCGAGGCCATCCGCTCACCGGACATGTTCGAGAACAACGTCAACTGGAGTTATCAGGTCACCAACCTCAAGCCCGGTGCGTTTGGCCAGTCCAGCGCCCGTTATTTCGTCAAGACCCGCGGCCCCGGCGACCTTGATCAAGAGCACATGCGCTCCCGGGAACTGGGCTACAACGGCTATTTTCCCGAACCGGGGCTGGCGCTCGACGTGAAGCTGTTCCACGACGAAATCACCGGCATGATCAGTGAGCCGCTGCGCAACAATCAGTACATTGCCAGCAATGCCAACAAGGCGCGCTTTTCGGGGGTCGAAACCCAGCTCGACTGGCGTGTCGGAAGCCTCGATCGCCTGCGACTGACTTATGCCTACGTCGATACCGATGCCAGCAATCCGCTGGATGCCAGACAGACTGCAAGTAACAGTGGTTCGGCCGGATGGCTGCGCGATTGGGGCCAAGGCTGGAACAGTGCGCTTTTCTACTATGGCGATGACGCCCTCAACGGCTACCGCTTTGAACGGGTCGATGCGCGCATCGCCAAACGTATCGCCTTGGGCAAGGCCAGCCTCGAACTGGCCGGGGTGCTCCAGCAACGGCTGGACAATCAGCCGACCACCTTCATCGACAATAATTATGACCAGCGCCAGGTGATGTATTTCAGCGCCGAGCTGGAGCTTTAAGATGCCGAATCGCCCGGCCTGCAGAATGCCGCCCCTGGGTCGGCTGCTGGCCATACTTTGCCTGCTGACAAGCGGCCTGCTGGGCAGCCTGGCGAGTAACGCGGCCGACATTTTGCTCACTGGGGCCGAAGACAGCCCCAGTGTGCGGGCGTTTACCCAGGCCCTGAGCGAGTTGCGACCACGCGATAACGTACGCTTCCAGACGCTGGCCAAAATGCCGATACCGGACAAGCTGCCGGAAAACATCCGCTTGATACTGCTCGACCTGCCCAGCCTCGACTGGCGCCTGCAAAACGCCCAGGGCCCGGCGACTCTCGTACTGCGCATCAGCCGCCTGCAAGCCCGGCAACGCTTGAACAATACGTTGCCTGCGCGCCTGTGCCTGCTATGGAGCGATCCACCACTGGACCGCCAGTTACGCTTGACCCGCACCTTGTTGCCACAAGCCAGACGCATCGGCGTGCTCTACGACACCCACAGTGAATTCCTGTTGAATGAGCTGCGTCAGGCCGCCCTCCCCCTGGGTCTTGAGATGGTCACCCAGCGCTGGGACAACATTCACGACAGTCGTCCATTACAGGCACTGCTAAATAACAGCGACGTGTTGCTGGGACTGGACGATGCCGACCTGTACAACCCGCAAACCGCAAAGAACCTGCTGCTGAGCAGCTATTCGCGGCAAGTGGCCCTGATCGGACCCAACGCCGGATTCGTCAAGGCCGGAAGCCTGGCCAGCACCTATAGCGATCAGAGCGACTGGCTGGCGGTCCTCGACGAATTGCTCGACCGGCCACCAGCCACCTGGCCGCGCACGCACTTTCCCCATCGATTCAAGGTCGCGAGCAACCCGCAAGTCGCACGTTCATTGGGTATCGAACAGATAAACGAAGCGTCTGTCGCCACACTGCTGGCTGAAGGAGAACGCCGTCCATGAGCTTGCGCCGTCGCTGGGACATCAACACTCGCACCCAACTGATCAGCCTCGGCCCCGCACTGCTGCTGACCTTGTTGCTGATCAGTTTCTTCACGTTCGTGCGCATCCAGGATCTGCGTCAGGAAATCTCCCACACCGGCCAGTTGATCGCCAATCAACTGGCCCCGGCCACCGAGTACGGCGTGATTTCGGGCAACATCGAAGTGCTCGAAACCTTGCTCAAGGCAACGCTGGCCACGCCCAACGTGAGTTTTCTGGAAATCCAGGACAGTGCAAACCGGGTTCTGGTGTACGTCGAACAACCGAGCGAACACCACAATCGCGCGCAACAGCTCGAAGTGTTCCAGGCACCGATACGGCTCCAGCGTATCGCGTTGCACAATGATTTTTTCCAGAGCAGCAAAACCGCCACTGCCACCCCCACCGAGGACTACCTCGGTCGGGTGATCGTCGGGCTGTCCAACGATGCCTTCAGCCGGCGCCAACAGGAAATCGTGCTCAAGGCCGCCATCCTGGCGCTGTTTGCCCTGCTGTTTACCTTCCTCGTGGCCCGCCGTCTGGCGGGCAGCCTGTCGAAACCGATCCGTGATATCGGCAATGCGGTCAAGGCGATCCAGGACGGCGATTACAACACACCGCTGCCCATTGTCGACGACACCGAGCTGGGGGCACTGTCGCAACACATCAACAACCTCGCCAGCGGTCTCGAGCAGGCCAGCCGCGAACAGCATCAGGCCATGGCACAGTTGATCCAGACCCGCGAAGAAGCAGAAAAGGCCAACAACGCCAAATCCGATTTCCTCGCCATGATGAGCCATGAACTGCGCACGCCGATGAATGGCGTACTGGGCATGCTGCAGTTACTGGAAACCACCGACATGACCGAGGAGCAGGTGGAGTACGCGGCGCTGGCCTCCGAATCCACCGAGCACTTGCTCAAGGTCATCAACGACATCCTGGATTTCTCGCGGATCGAACGTTCAGAGCTGGAGCTGGAGCACATTGCGTTCAACCTCACCGACCTGATCGGCAGTTGCGCCCAGTCGTTCCAGCACAGCGCCGCGCAACGCGGCCTGGACCTGCAACTGATGATCCCCGACGATATGCGCGGTTTGCAGGTCAAGGGCGACCCGACGCGTATCCGTCAGATACTGGTCAACCTGGTCGGCAATGCGCTGAAGTTCACCGAGCAGGGCCGCGTCACGATCGAGGCGCAGTGGCAATCGCTGGACCACGAGTTGCTGTGGTTCACCTGCACCGTGCGCGACAGCGGCATCGGCATCCCGGCGCAAAACCTGGAATTGATGTTCAACGCTTTCCAGCAGGCCGACAGTTCTATTTCAAGACGCTATGGCGGTACGGGGCTGGGCCTGCCGATTGCCCGTACCCTGGCCGAACGCATGGGCGGCACCTTGCGCGCGCAGAGTGAGGAAGGCCGCGGTTCGGTGTTTACCCTGGAAATTCCCCTGGCATTGCACCAGCAGACACAACCGCTGCCACCCCCTCGCGCGCAATCGCGCAACAGCAACGGCGAAGGACGCAATGTGTTGTTGGTCGAAGACAACCCGGTCAACCAGACCGTCATCGAAGCCATGTTGCGCAGCCTGGGCTTCAAGGTCAGTGTTGCTGCCGACGGTGCGCAGGCGGTACGCAGCGCCGAGAGCCTGATCTTCGAAGCGATCCTGATGGATTGCCGCTTGCCGATCATCGATGGCTATGAAGCCACCCGACAAATACGCAAGCTACCCGGTTGCACCGACCTGCCGATCATCGCCCTGACCGCCAACGCCTTGCAGGGCGATCGCGAAGCCTGCCTGTCGGCGGGGATGAACGATTACCTGGCCAAGCCGTTCAAACGGACTGATCTGCAGCAAATTCTGCAGCGATGGGTGCAGTAGAACAGGCCTTTCGACCATCTGTGACTGGCGTGAAAGGCGAAAGTGCGGCAGTCTTAGGCACCTCGACAGGCCCGAAAAGGGGCTTGAATAATAATTTCAGTGCACAAGTGTACATTCATGTCCTTGGTGCTGTGACTTTCACCACAACGCAATAGTCTATGAGTAGGCTGCCGGTTCGAGGCATGAACGCTTCGATCGGCCGGGAAGATTTGCCCCACCTGCCGCATGGGACTATTGAGGAGCTCGCATGACCAAACAAAACGCCTTTACCCGGGAAGATCTGCTGCGCTGCAGTCGCGGTGAGCTGTTCGGCCCTGGTAACGCGCAACTGCCCGCCCCGAACATGCTGATGGTTGATCGCATCACCCTGATCAGCGAAGAAGGTGGCAAGTACGGCAAAGGTGAATTGGTCGCCGAGCTGGATATCAATCCGGACCTGTGGTTCTTCGCCTGCCACTTCGAAGGCGATCCGGTGATGCCGGGCTGCCTGGGCCTCGACGCCATGTGGCAACTGGTCGGTTTCTTCCTGGGCTGGCAAGGCCTGCCGGGCCGTGGCCGTGCGCTGGGTTCGGGCGAAGTGAAATTCTTCGGCCAGGTCCTGCCGACCGCCAAGAAAGTCACCTATAACATTCATATCAAGCGCGTCCTCAAGGGCAAGCTGAACCTGGCCATCGCCGACGGTTCGGTCACTGTCGACGGTCGCGAAATCTACACCGCCGAAGGCCTCCGGGTCGGCGTGTTCACCTCCACTGACAACTTCTAAGGGTTATCCGCATGCGCCGCGTCGTTATCACTGGTCTGGGCATCGTTTCTTGCCTGGGCAATGACAAAGAGACCGTCTCCGCTAACCTGCGTGCAAGCCGCCCTGGCATCCGGTTCAACCCGGAATATGCCGAAATGGGTCTGCGTAGCCAGGTTTCCGGCTCCATTGACCTCAACCTTGAAGAACTGATCGATCGCAAGATCTATCGCTTCGTCGGCCACGCGGCAGCTTATGCCTACCTGGCCATGAAAGACGCCATCACTGACTCCGGCCTGACCGAAGAGCAGGTTTCCAACCCGCGTACCGGCCTGATCGCCGGTTCCGGAGGTGCATCGACCTTGAACCAGATGGAAGCGCTGGACATCCTGCGCGAGAAAGGCGTCAAGCGCGTCGGCCCATACCGCGTAACGCGGACCATGAGCAGCACCGTTTCCGCTTGCCTGGCCACTCCGTTCAAGATCAAGGGCCTGAACTACTCCATCGCTTCTGCCTGCGCCACCAGTGCTCACTGCATCGGTACCGCCATGGAACAGATCCAGATGGGCAAGCAGGACATCGTCTTCGCCGGCGGCGGTGAAGAAGAGCACTGGAGCCAGTCGTTCCTGTTCGACGCCATGGGCGCCCTGTCCAGCAAGCGCAACGACACCCCGGAAAAAGCTTCCCGTGCCTACGACGCAGACCGTGACGGTTTCGTCATCGCCGGCGGTGGCGGCATGGTCGTGGTTGAAGAGCTGGAACACGCTCTGGCCCGCGGCGCGAAGATCTACGCGGAAATCGTTGGCTATGGCGCGACCTCCGACGGCTACGACATGGTTGCCCCGAGCGGCGAAGGCGCGATCCGCTGCATGCAGCAGGCGCTGTCCACCGTCGACACCCCGATCGACTACCTGAACACCCACGGCACTTCGACCCCGGTCGGCGACGTCGCGGAAATGAAAGGCGTGCGTGAAGTGTTCGGCGACAAGGCTCCGGCCATCAGCTCCACCAAGAGCCTGTCGGGTCACTCCCTGGGCGCTGCCGGCGTTCACGAAGCGATCTACTGCATGCTGATGATGGAAGGCAACTTCATTGCCGGCTCCGCCAACATCGACGAGCTGGACCCTGAAGTGGCCGACCTGCCGGTGCTGACCAAGACCCGCGAAAACGCCACCATCAACACCGTGATGAGCAACAGCTTCGGTTTCGGTGGCACCAACGCCACTTTGGTACTGAAGCGCTGGGAAGGTAAGTAATTTCCCGCTGCTGAGTCGCACATGAAAACGCCCCGACTGGTTCGGGGCGTTTTTTTTGGCCTCAAAGAATTCGACACCACAACCATTGTGGGAGCGAGCTTGCGCGCGATGAGGGAGTGTCAATCGACATCATTGCTGTCTGCCCCACCGCCATCGCGAGCAAGCTCGCTCCCACAGTTTCAGTGCTCGACACTGGATTTGTGGTGCCTTCAACATGAAACGTTTGTCATGAAACTTAACGCCCTGCGACTGAATATCGCGGATTCCGTGGGCTGCAGGACTGTTTCCATTTTTGCAAAAAACCCTTACCAAACTCAGTTATTTACTTAGCAAGCTAACAAAACATATAACAGAGTCCTGCACACGCCTTGCTGCAGATAACAGAGATTGGAGCTAGCAGATGACTGTAAAAGTAACTGAACGCGACGATTCACATAAATCCCACGAGGGTGTAGCCGCCGGTATCCGGATCTGGGACGTGCATCAACAAGACCTGCTGGTCGGGATGTTCCACTCCGAGATCGACGCGCAAAACTACAGGGCCGAACTGGAAATGCTCGAGCGCAACCGCGAGCTCGCAACCGGTTGAAGACAGACTCCACCACCGTGCAGCCTGCCCCTTCCCGCACGGGCAGGCTGCAACCGGAGCACGCGGCTCAGGCAATCTGAACGGCCGCCAAATGAAGGGAGTCGTCGATCACCACCGAAGGAACAACACCGACGATCCAGCCCGCCTCAAGTTTCACCACCTCGCACTCACCATCGCCCATGCCGTCATTGCGGACGGCAAACTGAAGCGAAGATAGATGACGCTTGCCGTAATCGAAGTCCATGCCACAGGCAATCAGAAAATCGATTTTTGCCCCCGCCAGCTCAACCTCCTTGTCGCGTTCACCGTCTTTCAACACCGCATAATCGAGGCACAAGTTGATGCCGAATGGGCAACCCATTACAAGACTATTAATAAATATTCCTTCGTAGCCACCAAAGTAACTGTGCTCGGCCTGTACACTACTGACCTTCTTTACGCGTACCACAACCTCATCGAACAACTTGAAAAACCAGTACCTGTCTTCCGAGCCTACATGTCTTCCAAAATCGATTCCTGACACATAACGCTTCGGCCACATCGACATCAGCGGCATGTCGACCTCATATTCCTTATTGGAAATTGTGAGCACATAATTAATCACATCGTAATAGCTCGACTCCCCCTCTCCCACCTTGATCAGCGTCGCACAACTTCCCGCCAAT
Source organism: Pseudomonas sp. BF-R-24 (assembly GCF_019947335.1). Classification (NCBI taxonomy): domain Bacteria; kingdom Pseudomonadati; phylum Pseudomonadota; class Gammaproteobacteria; order Pseudomonadales; family Pseudomonadaceae; genus Pseudomonas; species Pseudomonas sp. BF-R-24. Next base: position 67,282 of record NZ_JAGYGG010000017.1, on the reverse strand, counting down.
AAAACGATCTTGCCGTAGCGCTGCACTGGCAGATCACTTATCAACAGCGTCACACACTCGGTCACCTTCGTCAGATAAGCAGAGTTCAGTTCGTGAAGCTCCTGTTCATTACGGACTTCGTGCCAGGGAATGTTCCAGAAAAACTCAGGCAGGGTTACGAAAACGCACGCGGGCCTGCCGTGATCGTCGCGAGCAGCTTTCGCAGCGATCTTGATCTTTCGGCGCACAAGCTCCGCTCGTGCGACAAGCTCGTCGTCCAGATAATCGTGAATGGATTGATCGGGTTGTCGCGGCTGTGAAAGCTGCGATTTAAAAGTGGGTTGGCGTAACGAGGCGATACTTACCAGCATTGACAATATCCTTATTCATTTAATTTCATTCCATTAGTTCTCCCCCCTGAGAATATTTCGGGCAAAAGAAAACCCGAGAGATCGTATCGACGCGATCTTTCGGGTTCAATTCATTAATCCAGCAATGTACTAACAAACATGTAATGGAAGAGGAGCGATTACCACATCAGATCATCAGGGATCTTGTAGGCTGCATACGGATCGTCCTCGACGCTAACTTCTTCGGTCTGCACATTCAGCTGCACGATGCGTTGCGGGTCCCGCTCCTGAATCTTCAATGCCGCCTCGCGCGGAATCACTTCGTAGCCGCCAGCGTGATGCACGATGGCCAGCGAACCGCTGCTGAGCTTGTTGCGCATCAGCGTGTTGACGCAGATGCGCTTGACCTTTTTGTCGTCGACGAAGTTGTAGTAATCCTCGGTCGTCAATTTCGGCAGGCGCGAGACTTCGATCAATTGCTTGACCTGCGCGGCACGGGCCTTGGCCTCAGCCTTTTCCTGCTGCTGGCGGTTGAGCTCCTGGTCGCGCTTGACCTTCTCGGCCATGGCTTCCTGTGCCGCGCGCTGCTGGGAGTCATCCAGCTCGATCTGGCCTTTGTGGGCCAGGCGTTGCTGTTTCTGCTTGTCTTTGCTGACCTGCTTGGCCTGCTTCTGGTTGACCAGCCCTGCTTTGAGCAACTGGTCGCGAAGGGAAATGCTCATGGTGCTTATTACTCACTTAGGCCACTGCTCAACCGCAGCTGGGCAAATTCTTTTCCTGACGTTTGGCTTCGCCCCACAAGGCGTCCAACTCTTCGAGGGTGCAATCTTCCATGGGACGGCGGGTGTCGCGCAATGCCTGTTCGATAAAACGAAAGCGTCTTTCAAACTTGCCGTTGGCACTCCGCAGTGCGGTTTCCGGATCAACTTTGAGATGCCGCGCCAGATTCACCACGGAGAACAGTAGGTCACCGATCTCTTCGGCCACGGCCTCGGGATCATTTTCCGACATGGCTTCGAGGACTTCATCGAGCTCTTCACGCACTTTGTCGAGCACCGGCAAGGCGTCCGGCCAGTCGAACCCGACCTGCCCCGCGCGCTTTTGCAATTTCGCCGAACGTGACAACGCCGGCAATGCAGCGGGGACGTCATCGAGCAATGACAGCTGTTCGGGCGCGCAGGACTTCTCTGCGCGCTCCTCGGCCTTGATCTCTTCCCAGCGCTGCTTGACCTGCTCTTCGCTGAGGCGCGGGACATCCAGCGGTGCATAGAGGTCGCCCGTAGGGAACACATGGGGGTGACGACGGATCAGCTTGCGGGTGATGCTGTCGACCACACCTTCAAACTCGAAGCGCCCTTCTTCCCGGGCCAACTGGCTGTAATACACCACCTGGAACAACAAGTCGCCGAGCTCCCCCTGCAAGTGATCGAAGTCACCGCGCTCAATGGCGTCGGCGACTTCGTAGGCTTCTTCCAGAGTGTGGGGGACGATGGTCGCGTAAGTTTGCTTGATGTCCCACGGGCAACCGTACTGCGGGTCGCGCAGGCGATTCATCAGGTGAAGCAGGTCTTCAAGGCTGTACATCATTTATGTCTCACCACAAAACCATTGTGGGAGCGGGCTTGCTCGCGAAAGCGGTAGACCAGGCAACATTGATGTCGACTGACACCCCCTCTTCGCGAGCAAGCCCGCTCCCACATTGAGTTGACGTCGATCTTCACGGCGTCCGGTTACGCCGGGTTTCGATGATGTTCGGCAACTGGGAAATCCGCCCCAGCAACCGCCCCAATGCATCCAGCCCCGGAATCTCGATGGTCAGGGACATCAGCGCGGTGTTGTCCTCCTTGTTCGAGCGGGTGTTGACCGCCAGCACGTTGATCCGCTCATTGAGCAAAACCTGCGAGACGTCACGCAGCAACCCGGAACGGTCGTAGGCGCGGATGATGATGTCCACCGGATAGGTGAGCACCGGTACCGGGCCCCAGCTGACCTGGATGATCCGCTCCGGCTCCCGCCCACTCAGTTGCAGCACCGAGGCGCAGTCCTGGCGGTGAATGCTCACGCCGCGGCCCTGGGTGATGTAACCGACGATGGCATCACCCGGCAATGGCTGGCAGCAGCCGGCCATCTGGGTCATCAGGTTGCCGACGCCCTGGATCTGGATGTCGCCGCGCTTGCCCGGTTTGTAGCCGGTGGCCTTGCGAGGTATGAGTTCAAGCTGTTCGTTGCCACGCTCCGGCTCGACCAGTTGCTGCGCCAGGTTGACCAGTTGCGCCAGGCGCAAATCCCCGGCGCCGAGGGCGGCGAACAGGTCTTCGGCGGTCTTCATGTTGGCCTTGTCGGCCAGCTTGTCGAAATCCACCGCCGGCAGGCCGAGGCGATTGAGCTCGCGCTCGAGCAAGGTTTTACCGGCCGCGACGTTCTGGTCGCGAGCCTGCAACTTGAACCAGTGAACGATCTTCGCCCGTGCCCGCGACGTAGTGACATAACCCAGGTTCGGGTTCAGCCAGTCACGGCTCGGGGTGCCGTGCTTGCTGGTGATGATCTCGACCTGTTCACCGGTTTGCAGGCTGTAGTTGAGCGGTACGATGCGCCCGTTGATCTTGGCGCCACGGCAGTTGTGACCGATTTCGGTGTGTACGCGGTAGGCGAAGTCCAGCGGGGTCGCGCCCTTCGGCAAGTCGATGGCGTGACCGTCCGGGGTGAAGATGTAGACCCGGTCAGGTTCGATATCGACCCGCAGCTGTTCCGCCAGGCCACCGATGTCGCCCAGCTCTTCGTGCCATTCGAGCACCTGACGCAGCCAGGAGATTTTCTCTTCGTAGTGATTGGAACCGGATTTGACGTCGGTGCCTTTGTACTTCCAGTGGGCGCATACCCCCAGCTCGGCCTCTTCGTGCATGGCGTGGGTGCGGATCTGCACTTCCAGTACCTTGCCCTCGGGCCCGATCACCGCCGTGTGCAGCGAGCGGTAGCCGTTTTCCTTGGGGTTGGCGATGTAGTCGTCGAACTCTTTCGGGATATGCCGCCACAGAGTGTGGACGATGCCGAGCGCGGTGTAGCAGTCGCGCATTTCCGGCACCAGCACGCGAACGGCACGCACGTCGTAGATCTGGCTGAACTCCAGACCCTTGCGCTGCATTTTGCGCCAGATCGAATAGATGTGTTTGGCCCGGCCGCTGATGTCGGCATCGACGCCGGTGGCCTGCAGTTCGTTTTTCAGCTGGCTCATCACGTCGCTGATGAAACGCTCGCGATCCAGGCGCCGCTCATGGAGTAACTTGGCGATCTGCTTGTACTGGTCCGGTTCAAGGTAACGGAAGGACAAGTCTTCCAGTTCCCACTTGATATGACCGATACCCAGACGATGGGCCAATGGCGCGTAGATGTCGAAGACTTCACGGGCCACACGGTTGCGTTTTTCGTCGTCGGCGGTTTTCACCGCACGGATCGCGCACGTGCGTTCGGCCAGTTTGATCAGGGCGACGCGAACGTCGTCAACCATGGCCACCAGCATCTTGCGCAGGTTTTCCACCTGGCCCTGGGTGCCCAGCACCAGGGATTTTCGCGGACTCAGGCTGTCGCTGATCGCGGCCATGCGCTGCACGCCGTCGATGAGCTTGGACACCACCGGACCGAAGCGCTGGCTGACGGCCGGCAACTTGATCTGGCCTTCGCGCACGCCTCGATACAGGATCGCGGCGACCAAAGAGTCCTGGTCGAGTTTGAGATCGGCGAGGATCTCGGCGATCTCAAGCCCTGTACGGAAAGTCGAGTTACCTTCCGACCACAGATTCTGTGCCGCATTGGCTTGTTGTTCGGCCTCGCGAGCGTACTCGCAGGCCTCTTTCAAGGCTTCGCGATCCAGTGCCAGATCGACACTTACCGCGTGATCGAGCCAAGCCTCGAGATTGATACTGCCGTCGGTGTTGATCGGCTGGTGTGCTCTCACCTGTACCATCTTGCTTACCTTCCCTACGACGCAGATTCAATGCGTCAAATCGCTGACCTTCGTTGCCGGTGCGCCCACGTCGGGCTGGGTGCGCGGCTGCACGGGCGGACCAGTCGGACCAGACGAGCATCCTAGCTCGCTTCAAATAACGCCATGGCCTCGACATGTGCCGTTTGAGGAAACATATCGAGAATCCCGGCACGTTTTAACCGGTAGCCCTGCTTGATCAATTCGACCGTGTCGCGCGCCAGAGTTGCAGGGTTGCACGACACATACACCAAACGTTCGGCGCCCAGGCTCCTGAGCTTGCGCACAACCTCGAAAGCACCGTCACGCGGTGGGTCCAAGAGTACCGCACAAAAGCCTTCGGCGGCCCATTCGGCGTCCGTCAAAGGCTGGGATAAATCGGCCTGAAAAAACTTCGCGTTATGCAGATTATTGCTGGCCGCATTCGCCGCGGCCCGATCGACCATCACCTGCACGCCTTCGACCGCCACCACTTCACGAGCGGCCTTGGCCAGCGGCAAGGCAAAGTTGCCCAGGCCACAGAACAGATCGAGTACGCGCTCATCCGCTGTCGGCTTCAGCCAGTCCAGCGCCTGGGCGACCATCGCTTCGTTGACGGCGGCGTTGACCTGGATGAAGTCCCCGGGACGATACGCCAGCTCCAGGTCCCACTGTTCAAGACGATAGCCCAACGACTGATCAGCCTCGACCGGTTGCGGTTCGCCATCGCCATGCAGCCACAACTGGGCTTCGTGGAACGCGCAGAATTCCTTGAGGATCGTCAGGTCGGCATCGGACAACGGCGCCATGTGCCGCAGTAAAACCGCCAGCGTCGAGCCGCTGAACAACTCCACATGCCCGAGTGCCTGGGGTTTGCTCAAGCGCCGCAGCATCTCCGGCAAGCGGGCCATGATCGGTTGCAAGGGCTGTACCAGCACCGGGCAGTCATCGATGCCCACGATGTCCTGGCTGCCAGCGGCACGGAAACCGACTTCGAGTTTTTTTGCCTTCATGTCCCAGCGCACCGCGACGCGGGCGCGACGGCGGTAAGCGAACTCCGCACCGCTCAATGGCGCTGCCCACTCATCGGGTTCGACGCCCGCGACTCTCGACAACTGCTCGGCGAGCATGCGCTGTTTCAGGGCAAGCTGTTCGTTGTGGGGCAGATGCTGCACGCTGCAACCGCCACAGCGGCCGGCATGGGCGCACGGTGCAGGGCGGCGTAATTCGCTGGCCTTGAACACCCGTTCGGTGCGCGCCTCGACCACCTTGCCGTGGGCACCGAGGACGCGCGCCTCGATCTCTTCACCGGCCAATGCGCCGATGACGAACCAGGTGCGACCTTCGAAAAACGCGATACCGCGACCGTCATTGGCCAGGCGCTCGATGGTCAGCCGCTGCTTTTTGCCGGTCGGGACTTGCGGGGCCTTGCTGCCGCCGGTGGGCTGGAAGCGCAGGCCTCTTTCATGTTTGGCCATCAGTTGGGCGCGTCGAAAATGCCGGTCGACAAGTAACGGTCGCCACGGTCGCAGATGATCGCGACGATCACCGCGTTTTCCACTTCTTTGGACAGGCGCAGCATTGCCGCCACGGCACCGCCCGAGGACACGCCACAGAAAATGCCTTCTTCGCGGGCCAGACGACGGGTCACGTCTTCGGCTTCGCTTTGCGCCATGTCGACGATCCGGTCCACGCGGTCAGCCTGGTAGATCTTCGGCAGGTATTCCTGGGGCCAGCGGCGGATCCCCGGGATCGCCGAGCCTTCCATCGGTTGCAGGCCGATGATCTGCACGTTGTCGTTCTGCTCTTTCAAGTAGCGCGACACACCCATGATGGTACCGGTGGTGCCCATGGAGCTGACGAAATGGGTGATGGTGCCCTGGGTCTGGCGCCAGATTTCCGGGCCGGTGGTGGTGTAGTGCGCCTCGGGGTTGTCACCGTTGGCGAACTGATCCAGTACCTTGCCCTGGCCTTCGGCTTCCATCTTCTGCGCGAGGTCACGGGCGCCTTCCATACCCTGCTCCTGGCTGACCAGAATCAGCTCGGCGCCATAGGCCGTCATGGCTGCCTTGCGCTCCGCGCTGGAGTTGTCGGGCATGATCAGGATCATCTTGTAACCCTTGATCGCAGCGGCCATGGCCAGGGCGATCCCGGTGTTGCCCGAGGTCGCCTCGATCAGCGTATCACCGGCGTGGATCTGCCCGCGCAACTCGGCGCGGGTGATCATCGACAGCGCCGGACGGTCCTTGACCGAACCCGCCGGGTTGTTCCCTTCGAGCTTGAGCAAAAGGGTATTGCTGGTGGCGCCGGGCAGGCGCTGCAAACGGACCAGCGGAGTGTTGCCGACGCAATCGGCGATGGTTGGGTACTGCAAGGTCATGGCGTATTCGCAATCCAGACTGCGGGGGCGACTATCATACCGGCAAACGTTCCCAGGCCATATCACGCAAAGTGCGGTGCTTATGGTTTATGGGAATAAGGGCGAATTTGGCGATGAATGGGAGGATCTGGTCGCAGCTTTCCGACCCGCCTTGAAAAACGCGGGGTAAGGTAAGAAATCGCTGTCAGAAAACGCAATTTACTGTAGGAAAATAGAATGAATTCATCGGAAGTTTCCTGCACCTCATAACGACATGCATGAACTAGTGCCCCCCCCGAAGCAGCAGATAATCTTTTTCAATGCTCAGTCAAACAAGATGTCTGCCTGAGCATAGGGTGCCGGGCAACGCAGCAACTCGTTTGCGATGCCGACGCCTTAAAGTTTTTCCAAGCTGGATTTATATCAAGGAAGAAAACAAATGAAGACTTTACTTGCCCTACCCTTCGCTGCTCTGATATTTGCGACCGGCCAAGCTTCTGCTGCATGCATTTACATTCAAAACACTTATAGCGGAATTGTGCCTGCCGACTCTGACGTTATCGTACAAGGCCCCTTTACCATCACTGGCGCAAATGGATGCCGACAAGCAAATATCACTTCTACCATTACGGCCTTGGGAGTGGGTTCCCCTCCGAGCCTTGTAATTGAAAAACTGGATGGCTCAACCTGGAAGCAGGTTGACGGAGGTAATCGCAGCACTGCTTCGACACTTGGGCCACTAGGTACATATAGGGTTCGTCATGTAAATAATCATAACGTGGCCAGAGGATATTCCGGCACTACGCGTTATGGTCGATAAACAGTAAGCCTGCCAATGCCCGCCTGCTCCACGGCGGGCATTGGCAGGTCAGGCTTGGATGCTGACCGAAAGGTCACTTTGAGCCGAGTTCGCAAAATAAGAGAGCGCCCCCAAGACATGGTTCGCTTGAATCAAGCCCTTGGTTATTCTATGAAAACCTTCCGCGTGCGTTTCACCATCCGCCAGCCTGTCTTCAAGCATCTGATTGAACATGGCTATTGCATTGAATTTAACATCCGTTCCCGTTGGACGACCAGCTTCATCATAGGCCATCCTGCCGGAAGTAAAAAAGTGCGCCACATCGTCACCTAACAGGCCATGTTCAAAAAGCAAAGAACCTGCCATTGCAAGTTCATAGGTACTGACTGACGTGAAATCATACCCCTTCAATGAGTTTTTCAGCTCTTCAAGTGAAAGCTTGCCATTTAGTTTTAGCGCATCAACGGCATCATCGGCGCTCCCCTTTGTGTAGCTGTTGGCTGTTTCGAGAGGATTCTTGACAAAATAGGCATCTGCCTTCATCGACAAGGCCGGATAATTAATATTCATCGACATCTCCTTGGCTTTTTTATTCTCAAATCAGATATCGCCACTCAACTTTAAACCTTGAGGGTTTTATCCAAGGAATACCCTGTGAAGATGTTGCGAATTATCTCAAAACAAAAATCTGAATATCGCCCGTTAAACCGGCGACGTATGAACCAACAACCGCATATTCATCCGCAAACCGCTCCCGGTGTTCTGCGCCCAAAGCTGTCCGCCCTGACGCTGCACCGCGTTTCGGGCGATGCTCAAGCCCAACCCAAATCCACCATCCCCCGGCCGCGAACCGTCGAGTCGGGTGAACGGCAGGAAGATCCGCTCCAGATCAGCTTCCGCCACGCCGCCGCCCTGATCCTCCAGCCATAGATGCCAGAAATCTCCATCACGCCGGCCGCCGAGCAGGACAACCCCACCATCAGGTGAATGCCGAATCGCATTGCGCAGAATGTTTTCCAATGCCTGGGCCAGGGTGTTGAGATGACCGCGAACCCAACAGGATGAATCTACGGTGCATTGCAACTGCGTATCGGGCCAACCACTTTCATAGCAGGCGTTCTCCGTGAGCATTTCCCACAGGGCCTGGATCTGGATCGCTTCGTCAGGCAATCGGGTGCGCTCGGTATCGAGCCACGCCAGTTGCAGCGTGTCTTCCACCAGGCGCTGCATGCCATCGACTTCACGGCCGATGCGTTCGCGCAATGGCTCCAGCCCCTGCTCGCTTTCACTGGCCACCCGCAGGCGGCTCAAGGGCGTGCGCAATTCGTGGGACAAGTCGCGCAGCAGTTGCTGCTGCAAGGCCACAGTGCTTTGCAGGCGCTCGGACATGTGATCGAACGCCCTGCCCAACTCGCCCAATTCATCGGAACGATTGGTGGTGCGGCTCGACAGGCGCACATTCAGTTGGTCGGCACGCCAGGCATTGGCCTGTTCACGCAGACTGTTGAGCGGCACCACCAACAAACGATACAGCCCGACGCACAACAGCAAGGTGAACAATCCCGGAATCACGCCGTTGGTGATCACCCGCCAGAACACCCGGTAACGCCCGGGTACGAAGCGCTTGGGCAACTCGATCACCAGGCTGCCGACGGAGGGGTCACCGGGAAACGGTATGCGCATCCACGGCCGGCCTTTCTTGTGGATGGGCCAATCGAGGCCGCGCAAAAAAGTCAGGCGTTCAACTTCCTTGTCCGTCAGCGATTGGTTGCTCAAGGACTGCAAATCACCGCCGATGACACCGACCCAGCCTTTTTCCCGCTGATGCATGCCTTGCAGCCAGTCATCGATACCGGCGCTCTGACGCTGCTGCCATGCCTGCTCGGCTTCGGCGGCATAACCGGACAGGGTGCCGCGGGCCTCATCGGAGAGAAACTGGTTACGCTGCTCCATGTAACGGCCCCAGGACCAACTCAGCCAGATCATCAGCAGACAGAAAGCGACCAATAGACAGGCCAGTTTCCAGAACAGTGAATGCCTGCCCGGCAAGTTACATGTCATCGGCGGCGCTCAGGATGTAGCCCTTGCCCCAAACCGTACGCACTTCGCGCTCGGTATATCCAATGGCCTTGAGCTTGCGGCGAATCTGGCTGATGTGCATGTCCAGGCTGCGGTCATGGGCCGCGTAACCGCGCTGCAGCACCTGTTGATAAAGAAAGGCTTTGCTCAGTACTTCGTCGGCGCTGCGGTGCAGCGTCTCCAGCAACCGATACTCGCTGCGGGTCAGGCCACCGGCCTGTTCGCCATAAAAGACCTCGAAGCTTTCATCGTCGAAACGCAGGCTGTCCATCGACGGGGCCGGCACTGCGGGTGCCGGTCGGCGGTCGAGTGCCACCCGCCGCAGAATGGCTTCGATGCGCACCCGCAACTCCACCATGCTGAAGGGCTTTGGCAGGTAATCATCAGCCCCCAGGCGAAAGCCGCTGATGCGATCGGCCTCGGCACCGAGGGCCGACATCAGCAACACTGGGGTGGAATGACTCTGGCGCAATTGGGTCAGTACCGCCAGGCCGTCCATGCCGGGCAGCAGAATATCCATCAACACCACGTCGAATGGTTGCCGGCGGGCAATGTCCAGGCCTTCCTGACCGTTCTGGCACCAGGTCACCTGGAACCCGCTGCGGTCCAGATGTTCATGAACGTAGGCTCCGAGCACAAGGTCGTCTTCGATGGACAGGATTCGGGGAAGGCCGGCAGTGATGGGAGTCATAATTATCTGCAAATAATTCTCAGTTGAGTGATTATTCAAGATTGCCTCGCCAGGGGCAACCCACCGTTTGTCCGTATTGACAATGAGTCGTCTGGACCGACGAATAACGGCACCATTTTTACGAAGATTGCCCGCGAGCAAATCGCTACACTGCGCAAGTGGTGCATGGCGGATGCATGTGCAGGCCTATGAATAGCGGGATGCAGGAGAGATGCGTGCTCAAGAAACTGGGAATCAAAGGCCGCGTGCTGTTGCTGACCCTGTTGCCAACCAGCCTGATGGCGTTGGTGCTGGGGGGATATTTTACCTGGATGCAACAGGCTGACCTGCAAACCCAACTCATGCAGCGCGGCGAAATGATCGCCGAGCAGTTGGCTCCACTGACGGCGCCAGCCATGGGCCATCAGGACAACGAACTGCTCGAACGCATCGCCACCCAGGCCCTGGAACAAACCGACGTGCGGGCCGTGACCTTCCTGGCTCCTGACCGCACGCTGCTGGCCCACGCCGGCCCGACCATGCTCAACCAGACACCCTCCGGCAGTGGCACGCAGATGCTGCGCCGCAGTGGCAACGATGCGACCCGCTATCTGCTGCCGGTATTCGGCAAACACCGCAACCTGGCCGGGGACGTGATTCCCGAAGAAGCCGACCGCCTGCTGGGCTGGGTCGAGCTTGAACTGTCCCATAACAGCATGCTGTTGCGCGGTTACCGCAGCCTGTTCGCCAGCCTGATGTTAATCGCGGCGGGGCTCATAGGTGCGGCACTGCTGGCCTTGCGCATGGGTCGCACGATCAATCGGCCATTGAGCCAGATCAAGCAGGCCGTGGCTCAACTCAAGGACGGTCATCTGGAAACCCGCCTGCCGCCACTCGGCAGTCAGGAACTGGACGAGTTGGCCTCCGGCATCAACCGCATGGCCGGCACCCTGCAAAATGCGCAGGAAGAATTGCAGCACAGCATCGACCAGGCCACCGAAGACGTGCGCCAGAATCTGGAAACCATCGAGATCCAGAACATCGAACTGGACCTGGCGCGCAAGGAAGCCCTGGAAGCGAGCCGGATCAAGTCCGAATTCCTGGCCAACATGAGCCATGAAATCCGCACGCCGCTCAACGGCATTCTCGGCTTCACCCACCTGCTGCAAAAAAGCGAGCTCACCCCGCGCCAGCTCGACTACCTGGACACCATCGAAAAATCCGCCGACAGCCTGCTGGGCATCATCAACGAGATTCTCGACTTTTCGAAAATCGAGGCCGGCAAGCTGGTGCTCGACCATATTCCGTTCAACCTGCGCGACCTGCTACAGGACACCCTGACCATCCTCGCCCCGGCTGCCCACGCCAAGCAGCTGGAACTGGTGAGCCTGGTGTACCGGGACACGCCGCTGTCGCTGGTGGGCGACCCGCTGCGGCTCAAGCAGATCCTGACGAACCTGGTGAGCAATGCGATCAAGTTCACCCGCGAAGGCACCATCGTCGCCCGCGCCATGCTCGAAGAAGAACACGAAGACACCGTGCAGTTGCGCATCAGCATTCAGGACACCGGCATCGGTCTGTCGAACCAGGACGTACGCGCCCTGTTCCAGGCCTTCAGCCAGGCCGACAACTCGCTGTCGCGGCAACCCGGCGGTACTGGCCTGGGCCTGGTGATTTCCAAGCGCCTGATCGAACAGATGGGCGGTGAGATCGGCGTCGACAGCACGCCGGGGGAAGGGTCGGAATTCTGGATCAGCCTGAGCCTGCCAAAAACCCGCGACGATGCCGAAGACCTGCCCTCGGCACCCTTGCTCGGGCGACGGGTGGCGGTACTGGAAAACCACGAGCTGGCACGGCAGGCGTTGCAGCATCAACTGGAAGACTGCGGCCTCAGCACCACACCGTTCAATACCCTGGAAAGCCTGACCAATGGCGTCACCGCCGCCCACCAGACCGACCAGGCGATCGACCTCGCCGTACTCGGTATCACCAGTAACGACATGCCGCCGGAACGCCTCAACCAGCACATCTGGGACCTCGAGCATCTTGGCTGCAAAGTGCTGGTGCTGTGCCCGACCACGGAACAGACGCTGTTCCATCTTTCCGTGCCCAACCCCCACAGCCAGCTCCAGGCTAAACCGGCCTGCACCCGCAAGCTGCGACGCTCCCTGTCTGACCTGGTCAACCCGCGGTCTATGCGCAGCGAGCCGGGCGAACCGGTATCCAGCCGTGCCCCGAAGGTGCTTTGCGTCGACGACAATCCGGCCAACCTGATGCTGGTGCAAACCCTGCTCGAAGACATGGGCGCCAAGGTACTCGCGGTGGAAAGCGGTTATGCCGCCGTCAAGGCGGTGCAGAACGAGACATTCGATCTGGTGTTGATGGACGTGCAGATGCCCGGCATGGACGGTCGCCAGAGCACCGAGGCGATCCGCCAGTGGGAAAGCGAACGCCATTGCACGCCGCTGCCGATCGTGGCCCTCACTGCCCACGCCATGGCCAACGAAAAACGCGCGCTGCTGCAAAGCGGCATGGACGACTACCTGACCAAACCGATCAGCGAACGGCAATTGGCGCAAGTGGTGCTGAAGTGGAGCGGCCTGGCGCTGCGCAATCACAGCCCGGAGCGCTCCGGCGATGGGCATGCTGGCACCCATGACCTGTTGGTGCTCGACCACGAGGAAGGATTGCGCCTGGCTGCCGGCAAGGCCGATCTGGCCGCGGACATGCTGGCGATGCTGCTGGCGTCACTGGAGGCTGACCGCGAAGCCATCCGACTGGCTCGGCAAAGCAATGAACACAACGCTCTGGTCGAACGGGTCCATCGCCTGCATGGCGCGACGCGTTACTGCGGTGTACCGCAATTGCGTGCGGCCTGCCAACGCAGCGAAACCCTGCTCAAGCAGCAGGACCCGAAAGCCAGCCTGGCACTGGATGAGCTCGACCGGGCAATCAATCGCCTGGCAGCCCAGGCGCGCATCAATGCTTGATGCAGCGCAATCGCGAAGGGCTGCCGGCGAGTTAACCTGAGGACTGTCGAATGCCGGCTTGCTCAACGGCGCAGGCCACCTTCAAGGAGCACCGCATGCGTACGATTCTTTTCAGCAGCCAGAACTACGACCGCGACAGCTTTCTCGCGGCCGGGCAACCGGCCGGCATCGAGCTGCAATTTCAGACTGCGCGCCTGAGCCTCGACACGGTAGCGCTCGCCCAAGGGTATGAAGCGGTCTGCGCGTTCATCAATGATGACCTTGGCGCTGCGGTACTCGAGCGCCTGGCCGCTGGAGGCACACGCCTGATCGCCCTGCGCTCGGCCGGTTACAACCATGTCGACTTGCCGACAGCAAAACGCCTGGGACTGGCCATCGTGCGTGTCCCGGCCTATTCGCCCCACGCCGTTGCCGAACATGCAGTAGCGCTGATCCTCGCACTCAACCGCCGTTTGCCCCGCGCCTACAACCGCACTCGCGAAGGGGATTTCAGACTACAAGGGCTGACCGGATTCGATCTGGTGGGCAAGACCGTCGGCGTGGTCGGCACCGGTCAGATTGGTGCCACCTTCGCCAAAATCATGAGTGGATTTGGCTGCCGGTTGCTGGCCTATGACCCCTACCCCGACCCGCAGGTCGAAGCCCTCGGCGCTCGCTACCTGAGCCTGCCGCAATTGCTGGCCGAATCGCAGATCATCAGCCTGCACTGCCCGCTCAACGAGCAGAGCAAGCACTTGATCAACCGCGAGTCCCTGGCGCACATGCAACCGGGCGCGATGTTGATCAATACCGGACGTGGCGGCCTGGTGGACACCCCGGCACTGATCGATGCCCTGAAAGACGGTCGCCTGGGTTACCTGGGGCTGGATGTGTATGAGGAGGAAGCGCAGTTGTTCTTCGAGGACCGCTCCGACCTGCCGCTGCAAGACGATGTGCTGGCCAGGCTGCTGACCTTCCCCAACGTGATCGTCACCGCACACCAGGCCTTCCTGACCCGCGAAGCGCTGGACGCGATTGCCGCCACAACATTACACAACATTGCAGCCTGGACGGCGGGCACCCCGGAAAACCTGGTGACGGGAGACTGAAACGGATCGAAGGTCATCTACCTGCGCGATGCGGCGTACAAGCCCGTGCTAGCATATCGCGCATATTTGGAGGACCCATGGTCGAACACGATTTCCGCTACAGCCTGATGAACCCGCAACACACCCTCACTGAATGCCGCGCCCTGGTGCCGGGGCGCTATCAAGTCACTGGCAACGGTGGTTCGATTCGCAACAATGACGTGCTGGTTGTGACCCTCAAGGGTGCCAAGGATTTGTCCATGCGCCTGACCGTCGAAACGGTTCGCCACCTGATCAACCCGCCCGGCCAATGGGTCGCGGTAGCCAGTGGCCCGGTGTTCGGCGAACTGGCCATCCACACCTGGCAAGTGAACTGTGACAGCTGTGCCAAAGAGCTGAGCTTCGAGTTTGCCGTCGATGCCAAGCTGGGCAACAAGGCCGAAAAGCCTGCCGCCACCGCGCGGATCGCCGAGCTGGGCTGGACCAGCGTTGGCGAGAAACACCTGTGCCCGACATGCCAGGAGCCTGCGTGATGAAAGGCCTCGCTCTGACCGCCATGGTCGGTGCCGGCCTGCTGGGCTGCGCCGCCGAGCCGGTGCAACTGCAACAGAACCGCAGCTACATTCTGGAGTGGATCGGCGAGCGGCCGTTGATGGACTACAGCCACCTGACCGTCACCCTCGACGAAGACGGCCGGGCCTACGGCAATGGCGGCTGCAACCACTGGTTTGCGCCGTACACCCTCGATGGCGACAAACTGACCTTCGGCAAAATCGGCAGCACCCGCAAATTGTGCGCGCCAGCACTGATGGAACAGGAAAAACGCTTCCTTCAGGCCCTGGAAAACGTCCAGCGCTGGGACGTCTCCCCGATCGAGCAGATACGCTTCTGGCCAGCCGAAGGCAAGCCGTTGCGTTGGTGGCTCGAGGAGGGTTGATCGCCCTTTCAGCGCGGTGAAACCTGTGGCGAGGGGGCAAGCCCCCTCCCCACAAAAAGCCCCTGACCACAATGAAAACGATCATCTGATCAATTCTTCGCCTGCAACGCCTCAAGCTTCGCCATCACCCCCGCCGCCGTCTGTTCACCCATCAACTGCTCACGCACCTTGCCCTTGTTATCGACGATGTAGGTCACCGGCAATGCTTCGCTGCGCGGCAGCTCGAACAGTTCGGAAGGGTCCTGGGCCAGCACGGTGAACCTGATCCCAAGTTTCTCGCTCGCGTCCTTCAGCTCTTGCCCCTGGACATTGTCGAAGTTGACCCCGAACACACCGATTTTCTTGTCCTTGAGCTGCTCAGCCAAGGCATTCAACTCCGGTATCTCGGTACGGCAAGGCCCGCACCATTCTGCCCAGTAGTTGAGGACCAGCCATTTGCCGTCCAGTCGGTCGGCGGCGATCTTGTGGCCGTCCTGGTCGATGCCATAGTCATTACCGCAGCCCCCCAGCATCAACGCTCCGATGATCGCCAATGCTGCTGCCAGTCGCCTTGTCATGTCGTGTTCCTTGTCAAAAATTGAATGCACCTGCGACCCATCGCCTCTTACGGTTCTGGATTGCGCGCTGCACAGTTAGAATAGCCGCCACCTTACGCAAGATGCGACCCGCTCATGACCGATCTGACGCTTTATCACAATCCGCGCTGCTCGAAATCCCGCGGTGCGCTCGAACTGCTTGAAGCCCGTGGCCTGACCCCGACCGTGGTCCGCTACCTGGAAACCCCGCTGGACGCCGCGCAGATCCAGAGCCTGCTGGGTAAACTCGGGATCAGCGCCCGGCAACTGCTGCGCACCGGCGAGGACGAGTACAAGACCCTTGACCTGGCCGACAGCAGCCTGAGCGAAGCGCAATTGATCTCTGCCATCGCCGCCCACCCGAAACTGATGGAACGACCGATTCTCGAAGTCGGCAACAAGGCCATCATCGGCCGCCCACCGGAGCAGATCCTGGAACTGTTGCCATGAGTGCACCGTACATTCTGGTTCTGTACTACAGCCGCAGCGGCTCGACCAACGAAATGGCCCGGCAGATCGCCCGTGGTGTCGAACAGGCCGGGCTTGAGGCCCGCCTGCGCACGGTGCCGGCGATTTCCAGCGAGTGCGAAGCCGTTTCGCCGGAGATTCCCGACGAAGGCGCGCTGTATGCCAGCCTCGACGACCTGAAGAACTGTGCCGGCCTGGCACTCGGCAGTCCGACCCGCTTCGGCAACATGGCGGCACCACTGAAGTATTTCCTCGACGGCACCAGCAACCTGTGGCTGACCGGCGCCCTGGTGGGAAAACCGGCGGGCGTGTTCACCTCCACCGCGAGCCTGCACGGCGGCCAGGAGACCACGCTGCTGTCGATGATGCTGCCGTTGCTGCACCACGGCATGCTGATCACCGGCCTGCCCTACAGCGAGTCGGCACTGCTGGAAACCCAGGGCGGCGGTACGCCATACGGCGCCAGCCACCACGCCGGCGCCGACGGCAAAAGCGGTCTGGATGCCCATGAAGTGGCGTTGTGTCGCGCGCTGGGTCTGCGCCTGGCCAAGACCGCACAGAAACTGGAGAGCTGAGGTGGCGAAGAAGCCGAAGATCCTGCCCGCCCTCGAATGGCTCGAACCACGCGTCAAGGCGATGCGCGTCATCAGCCTGCTGTGCTTTTTCGGCCTGGTGGGACTGCTGTGTGTTTACTACCTGGCGATTGCCGATCTGCATGGGGCACGCCCCTGGGTGATCCTGTTGATCGAACTGGTGCCACTGCTGATTCTGGCACCGGGGATGATCGTCGGCAGCCCTCGCGGGCATTCGTGGATGTGCTTTGTGGTGAACCTGTACTTCATCAAGGGCGCATTGGCCGCCTATGACCCGAACCGGCAAGTCTTCGGCTTGCTGGAGATGGGCGCGAGTCTGGCGGTGTTTTGCTCGGCGTTGTTGTATGTGCGCTGGCGGTATCAGTTGAATCGCAAGCTGGCTGGCGAGGGCGAGATTTCTATCGCCTGACCTGACGCCTTCGCGAGCAAGCCCGCTCCCACATTTGAAATGCGATCAAATGTGGGAGCGGGCTTGCTCGCGAATGAGGCGACTCGGTGTTAATGATTGACGGTATAAGCCAACATCATCGAAATCTGGCTCATCGGCCGCCCGCCGCTTTCCTCATGCCACTGATTGAACACGTCCTGCACCAACGCCAGGTCGCGCAGACTGCTCGGCACCTTGTCGATGATGTCCTGCGCATTCAGCGCCGCCACCACGTCATAGCTCGGTACAAAGGTGTCCTTGCCGATCATCCGCAAGAAGCGCGGGGCTGACAGCCCGCCCAACTGATGTCCACGTTTTTTCAGGAAGGTCCAGAGCCCGACGATATCGGTCACCGGCCAGTCGGCGATGAGCGTGCCGAAGCTGCCCTTTTCATGGGCCACGTCCAGTATGAACTGCGCATTGCGCGGCACGCTCTTGAGCTTGCCCAGGTGACGGATGATCCGCGTGTCCTGCATCAGGCGCTCAAGGTGCTCGGCGCTCATCAGCACGACTTTTTCCGGGTCGAACCTGAAGAACACTTCTTCGAAGGCCGGCCACTTGGCATCCACCAGGCTGTGCTTGAGCCCGGCGCGGAACACCCGTAGCGCCATCGTCGAGAGGTAGCGATCGTCGCTGATCTTGCGCAGTTGCGCGGGAGTCTTGGGAACGGGCAGATGGGCTTCCAGTTCAGCCGCCGAACCGAAGCGGTTCAAGCAGTACTCATTCAGCCACTTGTAATCGCGCATGCCCTCTCCTGAGGTAAACGAAAAACCTGTGGGAGCGGGCTTGCTCGCGAAGACGTAGTGTCAGCCAACTTCAATGCTGAAGACACACCGCTTTCGCGAGCAAGCCCGCTCCCACAGTTTGGTCAGAGGTTGACCACATTGACGAAGCGCGATGCGGCGCTTTCGTCGATCTTGAGGCTGGTGAAGTCGAACAGGTTGCGATCCGCCAGTTGGGACGGGATCACGTTCTGCAGGCTACGGAAAATGCTCTCGGTACGGCCCGGGGTCTTGCGTTCCCAGTCCAGCAGCATTTCCTTGACCACCTGACGCTGCAGGTTCTCCTGGGAACCGCAGAGGTTGCACGGAATGATCGGGAATTGCTTGAAGTCCGAGTAGGCCTGGATGTCTTTTTCGTTGCAGTAGGCCAGCGGGCGGATCACCACATTACGACCATCGTCGGCGCGCAGTTTCGGCGGCATGGCCTTGAGCGAACCGTTGAAGAACATGTTCAGGAAGAACGTTTCGACGATGTCGTCGCGATGGTGACCGAGGGCCATCTTGGTCGCGCCGATTTCATCGGCGAAGGTGTAGAGCGTGCCGCGACGCAGGCGCGAGCACAGCGAGCAGGTGGTCTTGCCTTCCGGGATCAGTTCCTTGACCACCGAGTAAGTGTCTTTCTCGACGATGTGGTACTCGATCCCCAGTTCCTTGAGGTAGGCCGGCAGCACGTGCTCCGGGAAACCCGGCTGCTTCTGGTCCATGTTCACGGCCACGATCTCGAACTTGATCGGCGCGACCTTCTGCAAGTGCATCAGCACATCGAGCATGGTGTAGCTGTCCTTGCCACCGGACAGGCAGACCATGACCTTGTCGCCGTCTTCAATCATGTTGAAATCGGCAACTGCCTCACCGGCCAGTCGGCGAAGGCGCTTTTGCAGTTTGTTCTGGTTGACCGTGAGAGTGCCCATGACGCGAAATCCGTGAGGTGTGACGAAAGGCCGGCATTTTACGCAAAAACGCCTCAGGGGCGAAGTGCCTCGCCAAAAGGGCTGTTCGCCACAGACCCTGCGGCGATTAACAACTGCGTTTACAGCGCGATTTGCTCTAAAGCCCTTACTCCCTCTGGGGAAACTCCTCCCTATACTGCGACATAAGGTCACATACAAATTCAGACCTATGACTTGCTTGGCCGCATTGGCCCGTAGGCGCTCCACTGGGGGGCGACGGTAAAAACAAGAGGAGTGACTGGCATGATCCATCACGTAGTGGGGCTCTTCACCCACCCTGACCAAGAATGGAAAGAAATCCGTGGCGACCAGGAGGAAAGCATCAGCCACATGTACCTGACCCATACGCTGATCCTGGCGGCGATCCCCGCCGTGTCTGCCTTTATTGGCACCACACAGGTCGGCTGGGTCATCGGCAATCGACCTCCCGTAATGCTGACCGTAGAAAGCGCAATATGGATGACGGTCATGTCGTACCTGGCGATGCTCGGTGGTGTGGCCGTAATGGGCGCCTTCATCCACTGGATGGCCCGCACCTATGACGCCAACCCAAGCCTGGCCCGCTGCATTGCGTTTGCCACCTACACCGCTACACCGCTGTTCATCGGCGGTCTCGCCGCCTTGTACCCACACCTGTGGCTAGGGATGATCGTCGGTACCGCAGCGATCTGCTACACGGTGTACTTGCTGTATGTGGGCTTGCCGACATTCATGAACATTCCATCTGACGAGGGCTTCCTGTTTTCAAGTTCGGTGCTCGCCGTAGGCCTGGTGGTGCTGGTCGCCATCATGGCGTTCACAGTAATTGTCTGGGGACTCGGCGTGGGCCCGGTCTACACCAGTTAGCCGCTCATCACTGAAAATCAGAACTGCCGACAAAGGCCGCCGCAAGGCGGTCTTTTCATTCTTCAGCAACGAGAACGCACACGACCATTCGGCAACCTGGTGATTCGCAAGGTCCGAGGGTTGCGGCATACTCGACCGCTCTGGAGATCCATCAAGCATGCCCGAGCAACTCAATACCCGCGTCGAAGACTGTTTCCAACTAGCCGAATCCTTTTTCAAACGACCTTTCAAGCGCCCCGTGGTGAGCCTCAAGCTGCGCGGGCAAAAAGCCGGTGTCGCGCATTTGCACGAGAACCTGCTGCGCTTCAACCCGCAGCTGTACCGGGAAAACACCGAAGATTTCCTCAAGCAGACCGTGGCCCATGAAGTCGCGCACCTGATCGCCCACCAACTGTTCGGCGACCGCATCCAGCCCCATGGTGAAGAGTGGCAACTGATCATGCGCGGCGTGTACGAACTGCCGCCCAACCGCTGCCACACCTATGACGTCAAACGCCGCAGCGTGACCCGCTACATCTACAAGTGCCCGTGCGTCGACAGCGACTTCCCGTTTTCGGCACAGCGCCACAGCCTGGTTCGGCAGGGACGGCGGTATTTGTGTCGGCGGTGCCGCAATACGTTGGTGTTCAGTGGCGAGATGCGGGTCGAGTAGTTGGATTTTCGGTGTTTGTGCTGCCGCCATCGCGAGCAAGCTCGCTCCCACAGGGAATCTGTGGCGTGACACAAACCCAGTGTGGAAGCGAGCTTGCTCGCGATGGCGGCCTGACAGGCACTAAAGAATCACCTTGGCCCGCCGCAACTGCTCGATCCGCTCAGCACTGAACCCCAACTCTCCCAACACCTGATCCGTATGCTGCCCCAGCGCCGCGCCAATATGCCGGGGCTCAGGCAAACCTTGCGAAAACTTCAGCGGGCACACCATCTGCGCCTGGCTTGATCCATCGCCCCGCGGCACTTGCGCCACCAGCTCCCGTGCCTGCAGCTGCGGATGACACAGCGCTTCTCCCAGGCTCAACACTGGCTCGACACACGCATCCAGCTCTGCGAACAGCGCGCGCAACTCGGCAAAGTCATGCTTTTCGAATTCGACCTTCAGCGCGTCCTTAAGCTGTTGCTGATGCGCCAGTTGCGGTGACAGGCCGAGGCCGGCCAGCTCCTCCAGCCCCAATGCCGTGCATAACTGTTTCATGAAGGCCGGTTCCAGGCTGCCCACCGACAGCCAGCGCCCATCCCGGGAGCGATAGTAGTCGTAGAAGCTACCGCCGTTGAGCACCTGGTTTTCCGGACCCGGCTCGACGCCACAGGCCAGATACCCGGCACCCGCCATCGCATTGAGGCTGAACGCGCAGTCGGTCATGCTGACATCCAGGTGCTGGCCCTGCCCGGTTTGCTGTCGGGCGATGACTGCCGCCAGCAAGCCAATCACCCCGTGCAGCGAACCACCGGCGACATCCGCCACCTGCATGCCCAACGGCAACGGCCCAGTGTCGGCACGGCCGGTGTAACTCGCCAGCCCGGACAGGGCCAGGTAGTTGATGTCATGACCGGCGCGGTCCTTGTAGGGGCCCGTCTGGCCATAGCCGGTGATCGACACATAAATCAGTCTCGGATTGATCGCCTTCAGGGCTTCGTAACCCAGGCCCAGACGCTCCATGACACCCGGACGGAACTGCTCGAGCACAATGTCGTAGTCCTGCAGCAACGACCTGATCACCTCCAGAGCCTCAGGCTGCTTGAGATCCAGGGCCAGGCTGCGCTTGTTGCGATTGAGATAGGCATGACTGGCTGATACACCTTGATCGTGGGGCGGCAACACCCGCAGCAAATCCATGCGGGTCGGCGATTCGATGCGCAGCACTTCGGCGCCCATGTCCGCCAGCAGCAACGAGGCGAACGGCCCCGGTAGCAGTGTCGAGAAATCAAGAACCTTGAGTGATGCCAGTGGACCGAGCATGAGCGTTCTCCCTTGACGATGTCCACAGCCTAGGCAGCCGATCGCTTTGCAGCAATCACCTTATACGCCACGTGCAGTGACCGTTACGCTCAAACACCGGGCATGAAAAAACCCGCCGAAGCGGGTTTTTCATAACGCAGTGGCTTACCTGACGTTGCTTGGAGTTGGGCCTTCGGCCACGCCCAAGTCGTCTTCTTCTCGTTCGTCGGCGATGCCACGACCGCCAGAAGCCAGTTCGGCTTGCAGCACGTCGGTGTCCAGTTCCTTGACCCACTTGGCCACAACGATGGTGGCAACGGCGTTACCAACCAGGTTGGTCAGGGCACGGGCTTCGGACATGAAGCGGTCGATACCGAGGATCAGCGCCAAGCCGGCAACCGGCAGGTGGCCCACGGCGGACAGGGTGGCAGCCAGTACGATGAAACCGCTACCGGTCACGCCCGCAGCGCCCTTGGACGACAGCAGCAACACCACCAGCAGGGTGATCTGGTGCGTGATGTCCATGGGGGTGTCGGTTGCCTGGGCAATGAACACCGCAGCCATGGTCAGATAGATGGCGGTACCGTCGAGGTTGAACGAGTAACCGGTCGGGATCACCAGACCCACGACAGATTTCTGCGCGCCCAGACGCTCCATCTTGATCAGCATGCGTGGCAGCACCGATTCCGAAGAAGAAGTACCGAGCACGATCAGCAGTTCTTCACGGATGTAGCGGATCATTTTCACAACACTGAAGCCGTGCATGCGGGCAATGCCGCCCAGCACGATCAGGATGAACAGCAGGCAAGTGATGTAGAAGCAAGCCATCAACTGACCCAATTGCACCAGCGAGCCGACACCGTAGGCACCGATGGTGAAAGCCATGGCACCGAAGGCACCGATTGGCGCGAGCTTCATGATCATGTTGATGATGTTGAACATCACGTGAGCGAAGCGATCGATGAAGTCCAGCAGCGGCTTGCCGTAGGCACCCAGGCGATGCAAGGCGAAACCGAAGATCACCGAGAACATCAGCACTTGCAGGATGTCGCCGGTGGCGAAGGCACCGACGATGGTGCTCGGGATCACGTTCAGCAGGAAGCCGACGACGCTTTGGTCAGCACCGGCCGCCACATAAGCGGCAACCTTTGAGGCATCGAGGGTGGCAACGTCGATATGCATGCCATTGCCCGGCTGCACGATGTTGACCACGACCAGACCGACCAGCAGGGCGATGGTCGAAACGATCTCGAAGTACAGCAGCGCGTAGCCGCCTGTCTTGCCGACCGATTTCATGTTCTGCATGCCGGCGATACCGCTGACAACGGTACAGAAGATGATCGGGGCGATGATCATTTTGATCAGTTTGATGAACCCGTCACCCAGTGGTTTAACAGCCACACCGAGCTGTGGATAGTAGTGACCGAGCGCGATACCGATGACAATTGCAACGATCACCTGGAAATACAGGGATTTGTACAGTGGCTGACGAGTCGTCATTGCAAAGTTCCTCAAAGGTGCCCGGTGACAACATCCAGCTGTTGCCCGCAACACCGCGATTGCGAACCCTCCTGCACTGGAGGGATTTGTTTTTTCGAGCTGCGCAACGGCAGGCATCTGCTCGTTGTATCGCAAGGCCCGTGCCACCTTCCGTAAAACCCCCTGCAAGCCTTTTTATATATGGGGTTGCAGCGAATTCCCTGTCACCGAACGGCTACAAACATGTGGCGGATTTCCGCCCCTGCACTGAAAGTCGTCCTGCAATTTGGCGGATATCCGCCCTGTTCACGCCCGCGGCGCGCAGCTAACATCCGTCGATCAACGGTCAGATCTGCTGCCATGCGCGAACGTACCATCGCCAGTCACTTCGCCCGCGCCGCCCTGGGTGGTGCGCGTCGGCACGGCTACGACTATTCGGGCCTGCTACAGCAACTGGGAATCAGCCCCGAGTTGCTGGACGAACCCCGGGCACGCATCGCTCCGGAGCAATTCACCCAACTGATCCAGGCGTTATGGCTGGCACTGGACGACGAGTACCTCGGGTTCGGGCAAGCCCCAAGCAGGCCGGGCAGCTTCGCAATGATGTGCCATGCCGTGATTCACTGCCGCAGCCTGGATAAGGCACTCCATCGCGGCTTGTTGTTTTACAGCCTGTTCCCCGGGGCGCCGCGTTTGACCCTGAGCCGCGAAGATGAATGGGTGCGCCTGAGCCTGGACGACTCGCAGCTCTGGGACCCGGATCATTTCCTCAGTGAAAGCCTGCTGGTGATCTGGCACCGTTTCGGCAGCTGGCTGATCGGCCAGCGCATTCGCCTGGAACAGGCCACGTTCAGCTACCCCCGGCCGGAACACGGCGCCGAGTACGACCTGCTGTTTTCCTGTCCGCTTGAGTTTTCCAGGCCCCAGAGCAGCCTGTTGTTTCACAGCCGCTACCTGGCCATGCCGTTGTTGCAGGATGAACGCACCCTCAAGCATTTCCTCGAACGCTCCCCCGCCGACCTGCTCTCGCGCCCGGACGATGGCGACAGCTTGAGCAGCCGCCTGCGGCGCTTGCTCAGTCGCGACAGTTCACACTGGCCCGACCTGGAAGCCGTGGCCGCCCACCTGCACATCAGCCCGCAGACCTTGCGCCGGCATTTGCGGGAAGAGGGTTCCAGCTTTCAGGAATTGAAGGACCAGTTGCGCCGGGACATCGCGATTTATCACCTGAGCCGCGCTGACCTGTCGTTGCAACAGATCGCCGAGCAGTTGGGGTTTTCCGAGCCGTCGGCGTTTCACCGGGCGTTCAAGAAATGGACGGGGCTGACGCCGGGGGCTTATCGGGCGCAGGAACACTGAGGTTCAAGGCTCAGCTACCAAGTGAACTCACTGATTTCATCGCGAGCCTGCTCGCGATGACGTCCGATAAAACACCGCTAAACCACCGGGAAGTGAATCCGGAACGCAGCCCCGCCCATCGGCGAATCCCCCAGGGTCAGCTGGGCGTGGTAGCTCTCGATGATGTCCTTGACCACCGCCAGGCCGATACCCTGTCCCGGGTGCTGGCGGTCCAGGCGTTCTCCGCGCTCGAGAATCCGTGCGCGCTGATCCTGTGGTACGCCAGGGCCGTCGTCCTCGACACACAACTGCGTGCCGCTGAGGGTTTCACGCACACTGATGCGTATTTCGCCCAGGCACAGGCGATAGGCGTTTTCCAGCAGATTGCCCATCATTTCCAGCAGAGCACCCTGCTCGATCGGTACGTAACATGGGTCGGGCAAATCGAACGCGACGTGCACGCGCTTGTCGCGATAAACCTTGTCCAGCGTGTCGCACAAGCTTTTCAGTACCGGCCGCAAATGCACCTGATGACGTACCAGGCCGCTTTTGCGCAGACTGGCGCGCTGCAACTGGTAGCTGATCTGCTGGCTCATGCGTTCGATCTGGGCTTGCAGCACCCAGGCCTGATCGCGATCCTCGGGACGCTGGGCCATGTCTTCACTGACGCCTTGCAACACCGCCAAGGGCGTTTTCAGGCTATGAGCCAGGTCGTCGAGGGAATCACGATAGCGACTGCGCTGCTCACGCTCACTATGCAGCAAACGGTTGAGGGAACCGGTCAGGCGCAGCAATTCCCGGGGATGTTCCTCACTGAGGCTTTCGCGGGTGCCACCTTCGATCTGGTCCAGTTCCTGGCTCAAGCGCCGCAATGCCTGCAAGCCCCAGGTCAGGCCGATCCACAGCAACGCCAGCAGCACCAGCAGTGCCGCGCCAAAACCCAGATAGAGATTTTCCCGCAGGCCTTCGAGGGTCAGTTCGTACTCGCGAACCGGCTGCAACGCCACGATACTGAAGGCTGCACTTTTGCCGCCGAGCAACTTGACCTCGACGTCGTAGACGAAGAACTCCTGGCCATTGGCTTCGCGGATCCGCGCAAACTCGCTGCCACGTCCGTCGTAGCGCGGTTTGTAGTTGATGCGTTCTTCCTGGGTCGCCTTCGAACGCCAGACCAGTTGCCCTTCACGGTCATAGATATAGCCGAGCAATCGGCTGTCGGTGAGGTTGAAGCGCTCGTCGGGCAATTGCGCTGGCATCTGCAGGCTGTTGTTCTCCACCCGGGCGGCCGAGATCAGCGTGGTCACGTCGGATGCCAGACGCTGCTCGATGGAGTCCTGCAGCGCCAGGCTGAAGGCACCCTGCATCGCAGGCAGCAACGCCAGCATGAACAACACCGCCAACAGCGTGGCGGCGAGCATCAAGCGTATGCGCAGCGAACGGATCAAGTGCAACGCTCGTTGAACAGGTAGCCCAGGCCGCGCACGGTGTCGATCGGTTTGAACCCGCCCGGCCCCTCCAGTTTGCGGCGCAGACGGCCGACCAGCACCTCGATCACATTCGGATCACGCTCGTCGTCATCCGGGTAGAGCTGTTCCATCAAGCGATCCTTGGGCACCACTTGCTGATGGTGACGCATCAGGTATTCGAGAATGCGGTACTCATACGCGGTCAGTGCCAGCGGCTGTTCGTCGAGGGACGCCTGCTTGCGATTCAGATCCAGCAGTAGCGGGCCAGCGACGATGGTCGACTGGGTGAAACCGCTGGAGCGTCGCAACAAGGCATTCAGGCGGGCCTCCAGTTCTTCGAACTGAAACGGCTTGACCAGATAATCATCGGCGCCGGCGGCCAGGCCTTCGACCTTGTCCTGCCAGTTACCGCGCGCAGTGAGGATCAGGATCGGGAAGGTTTTGCCACCTGAGCGCAACTGCCGGATCAGGTCGAGCCCGCTCATGCCCGGCAGACCGAGGTCGATCACCGCCAGGTCAAAGTTGAACTGCGCTGTCTGGTACAGCGCCTCCTCGGCGTTGGCCACGGACTCGACCACGTGGCCGCTCTCCGTCAGGCGGGTTTGCAGGTGATGACGCAGCAGCGCTTCATCTTCGACGACCAGCAATTTCATATTGCTCTCCCGGGCAAATCAACATCTCCAGAGGCGCAACGTCGCACCTCAAGAGCTAACATGGCAACGCCGGATCAGTCACTCGGGCTGATCCGGCGCAGGCCGTTCACGAAACGCTTGTCAGAAAGCGTAGTTGGCGGACAGGTAAGTCTGGGCGCTGCTGGTCAAGTCCAGCGAACCCTGCTTGCTGCCGCCGCGCTCACTCATCTCTGTGCTGGCGTTGCTGCGCAGGTAACGGTAACCCAGTTCAACCGAGGTGTTTTGCGAAACCTGTTGCAGCACACCCACCTGACCACCGATGGCGTAGCCGATATCACTGTCGCGGCTGAAGCCTGGCGACTCCTGAGTCATTTTGGTCAGGCCGGCCGTGGCGCCACCGAACAGCCTGGTGCTAGCGCCCACCGGGTAGAACAGATCGTAGCTGCCCAGGAGATTTTCCTGACGCAGTTTAATGCCGTTGTGCGAGCCCGACACATTGTCGTAAGTGGCGTAGTAGCGGCCCTTGGTGTTTTGCTGGCCCAGACGAACACCCCAGGTGGTGTCCTTGCCGATTACGCCATCGGCGTTCGGGTGATTGAGGTTGTCGTTCAGGGCGTGGGATTTTTTAACCTTGTCGCTGGTCTGTCCAAGAGTAAGGCTGGCGAAGTTGTCGTCGGACGCGAAAGCCGCGGTGCTTGCGCTCAGAACCGTGAATGCCAGAAGCAGTTTTTTGAATCCAGTCATTGGGGAGTTTCCTCATGTGCCGATTGTTTTTTGGGTACGAGGCAAGGTTACGCACCGCGCCCTGAACTCCCCCTGAACGCACCCTGAACCTGGGCTGAACCGACCCGTCCCGAATATTTCGACACGTTTCAACAGCAGATCCGACCATGCAATGGACAAGACGGGCACCAACTACCAACACGTCAGAAGCTTTGCACTACCCAGCCTCAAGCCAACCCGGCAAAATGCCGGATATGAACTCAACCCCCGCCCTGCCCGTCTGCTGCACGCCCCTCGATGACCATTGGCCGCTGCCGTTTGTGCTGCCCGATACGGTCCTGCTGAGTACTCATTTCGATAGCGCCCGACTGGACAGCGATGACTTTCTGCGCAGCGCTGTCGAAGCGCCGGCGAGCATCCAGCGCTCGGTGGCCAAACGGCAGGCGGAATTTCTCGCCGGGCGAGTGTGTGCCCGGGCCGCGTTACAGCGACTGGAAGGCTTGAGTTTCATTCCGGCCATCGGTGAAGACCGGGCACCGGTCTGGCCTGCTCATATCACTGGCTCGATCACCCACAGCACTGGCCGGGC
Source organism: Pseudomonas sp. BF-R-24 (assembly GCF_019947335.1). Classification (NCBI taxonomy): domain Bacteria; kingdom Pseudomonadati; phylum Pseudomonadota; class Gammaproteobacteria; order Pseudomonadales; family Pseudomonadaceae; genus Pseudomonas; species Pseudomonas sp. BF-R-24. The sequence goes on along the minus strand of NZ_JAGYGG010000017.1, from coordinate 39,293 downwards.
CGCAGCGATCGTGGCGAACAAAAGCCATTGGCGCGGCCTGGGCATGGACCTGGAAAACCTGCTCAATGCCGAACGGGCCGAACGCCTTGCCGGGGAAATCCTCAATCCGCCGGAGCTACAGCGCATGACGGCCGGTGATCACGATCAACGGGCGTTGCTGGTCACCCTGACGTTCTCGGTCAAGGAAAGCCTGTTCAAGGCGCTCTATCCGATCGTTCAGCAACGCTTTTATTTCGAACACGCCGAAGTGCTGGAGTGGCGTGAGTCGGGTGAGGTGCGGTTGCGATTGCTCACTGATCTGTCCAGCGAATGGCGCAATGGCACCGAGCTGGATGCGCAGTTCGGGGTCAAGGACGGGCAGTTGCTGAGTCTAGTCAGCATCAAGGCCTGAAGCTTTTTGGCGCATGGCGGGCCCCCTTCGCGAGCAAGCCCGCTCCCACATTGGGCTTTGTGAACACCACCGATCCAGTGTGGGAGCGGGCTTGCTCGCGAAAGCGGTTGAACATTCACCGAGAATCTCAGCGCTTCTCCTGATTCCTCGGCCAACTCAGGCTAAAGCACGCCCCACCCAGGCTCTTGCTCTTGCCGATCAACGCGCGCCCGCCATGCCAATGGATGATGCGCCGCACAATGGACAGGCCTAACCCATGGCCTCCAGACGCGCGGGTACGGCTGTCGTCGAGACGCAGGAACGGCGTAAAGATCTTTTCCCACGCCGACTCCGGCACACCTGGCCCGTCATCCTCGATATCCACTCGGCATCGCTGCTGCCCCACTTGATAGCTGATGGTTACCCGTGATTGCGCGTGGCGCATGGCATTAGTCACCAGGTTCTGGATCGCCCGATGCAGATAGCGCGGTTCAGCCTCGACCCAGGCGTCGTCGTTATCGGCAGCCGATAGACACAAGCCCCGTTGCACCGTGACGTCGGCGCGCAACGGCGCCAGTTCTTCGATCACCTGATCGACCAAGGCATCCAGATCGATCCGCTGAAAGTTCAGTGCCGGCGAGCCCTGCTCCAACCGCGCGTAAGTCAGCATCTCGTCCACCAGCCGGTCGAGGTCCTCGATGTCGTGGTCCATGCCCTGGCAGTATTTTTCCAGGGCTTGCGGTGTGGTGGCCGAGCCGATCATCTCCAGGCCAAAGCGCAGGCGTGCCACCGGCGTGCGCAATTCGTGGGACACCGCACGCACCAGTTCGCGCTGGATCGCCAGCAACTGCTGCAAGTGTTCGGCCATGCCGTTGAACGCCGAGGCCAGCCGTCCCACCGAGTCCGCGCCGCGCGCCGGCACACGGGTTTCCAGGCTGCCTTTGGCAATGCGCGTGGCGGCGGCTTCCAGGCCACGCAAGCGTCGCTCCAGCTGACGCACCAACAGATAGACGATCAAACCGATCAGCGTCAGGCCCAGCGCGGCGATCAACACCAACCACTCCGGCGGATAAGGATTCATCTGATACAAAGGGCCGATTTCCAGGACCCACGGCGTGCCCACCATGCCGGCAAATACCCGGATCGAATCCCCCCCCTTGCCCAGCGCCATCACCGTGTCGCCCTCGGATACCCGACGGCTCTGGTCTTCATCCATGTCCGCCTCGTCAACCGTGACCAGGCGCAGGTCGAAGCCGAAACCCTTGCTTTCCTTCAATTGCGCCAGGCGCAAGGGTTGGTCGGCGACCGGGGTGCGCACCAGTTCATCGGTCAACAGGTAGATGGTCGCCCGGGCCAGTTGCTCGCTGATCTGCTGCACTTCCCCGGTGAGCATCAACTGTTCCTTGTCGCTGACCAGCTTGTAGACCTTCGCTGCGTGCGGCCCGGTCTGTTCCACCAGTGCCTGACCGCGCAACACACGGGTGCGCTGGGTCAGGTCGAGGTCGGTCTCGGCAAAGGTTTTCAGCGCCAGCGGAATCCCCAGCAGCCGCTCCCACACCAGCAAGGCCCGATGTCGTTCGGTCTGGTTCATCGGTTGCAGGTTGTCGGCCATCAGCGAGAACGTGCCGTGGGCCAGGCGCTCGCGGTATTGCTCGCTGCGCACCTCATTCAGCAGGTGCAACGCCAGCACACCGAGTACCGCCACCAGAATCAGCGCGGCGCACATGCCGCCATAGATACGCAGGAAGATAGAGTTCACAGGGACGGATCTACGCAAGCCTCGGGAACGAACAGATAGCCTTTGCTGCGCACGGTCTTGATCAGCCGTGGATGCTCCGGGTCATCGCCGATCTTCGGGCGGATGCGCGAGATGCGCACATCGATGGAGCGGTCCTGACCGTCATAGCCAATGCCCCGCAGCGCGGTGAAGATCTCTTCCCGGGAGAGGATACGCCCGGCATTGGCCACCAGTAGCCAGAGCAGGTCGAATTCGGCGCTGGTCAGCTCGATGCCGTTGCCCTGCAGCCAGGCTTCGCGCAAGGCGTTATCGACGATCAGCGGGCCGAACTGTAGACGCCGCTGTTTTTCCGGGGCGACTTCGGGCGTTTCGCTACGGCGCAGCAGTGCCTGGATGCGCGCCAGCAGCAGGCGCGGGCGTACCGGTTTGCAGACGTAGTCGTCAGCCCCCAGGTCCAGGCCGAGAATCTGGTCGGTGTCATCGGTGCGGGCAGTGAGCATCAGGATCGGGCCGTCATATCGGGCGCGGACCTTGCGGCAAATGCTCAGGCCATCTTCACCGGGGAGCATCAGGTCGAGGATCACCAGGTCCGGTTGTTCCTTGATGATGCGATTCGCAGCGAGCGCACCATTGCCTTCGATCGATACACGCAGGCCATTGGCTTCCAGGTAATCGCGGGTCAGTTCGGCCAGTCGCTGGTCGTCCTCCACAATCAATACCTGCCAGGCTTCTTGCTCCACGGGTAACCTCTGCTTGCCAAAAACACTAATAAGGAAGGATCCGCCCCTCTTTTTGTAATGATTCGGGGGGATAAATATGTATACACACTGGGCCGATTGTATAAACGCCGCCCGTCGAGAACACAAGCGGGTAAATGCGTTCGGACAACAGGGTTTTTTGTGATAGGGTTCGCGCCCTTAAAAATCCGCCCGAGCGTTTTCGATGGTTGAAAATCGCTGAAAAAAGGTCCGGTCCAGCAGCGTCGCGGCCTACACGCCGGTTACCTCTTTCACACACAATTTACGCACAGGTTTATCCACAGGCTGTACGTTGCAATCGCCCCCCAAAACGCATTATCTTGTACCCCGGCGCTAAAAAACCCCTAGATGTAGGGTTTTGCGCGAAAAACCAAACACAAACCAGACACCAATTTCAAGCGCTTTTATTGCCTCTGTCCGGTTGAACCATACGTATTTTTGAAAGACCAAACCGCGCGTGCGGATGGCTACTGTATTTCGGCCCCGAGTGGTCAAAACGGTACGGGTGTTGCAGTCCCAACTGTCACCCTCAAAGGACTCCGGTCTCAGGCCCAAGGCGTGAGACCAAAGACTTCGGCATGGAAGCGGCGCCCTATAGCCCCCTTCCTACTGTCCCGAAGTTGTTATGCCCGGCGCTCGCCGGTTGTAGTGCTTCAGGACGGAACGGTGGGCACCGTGATGGTGCCCAAACAAACATAGAGAATGTGGAGACACCCCCCCATGCAAACCGACACAACTCGCGAGAACCCGCAGGGCACCTTGCCGCAGGCCGCTGATTCGAATTCGGATCTGTCCGCCACCGCGCCAGGCCAACTGCGTGTGATCAAGCGTAACGGCACTGTCGTTCCCTACACCGATGACAAAATCACCGTCGCCATCACCAAAGCGTTTCTCGCAGTTGAAGGCGGCACCGCCGCTGCCTCGTCGCGAATCCACGACACCGTTGCCCGCCTGACCGAACAGGTCACCGCGACCTTCAAGCGTCGCATGCCATCAGGCGGCACCATCCACATCGAAGAAATCCAGGACCAGGTCGAACTGGCCCTGATGCGTGCCGGCGAGCAGAAAGTCGCCCGCGACTACGTAATCTACCGTGACGGTCGTTCGAAAGAACGCGCTGCCCACGCCCCGGCCGAGGAAGCGGTCAACGCTCACCCGTCGATCCGCATCACCCGCGCCGACGGCAGCCTGGCGCCACTGGACATGGGTCGCCTGAACACCATCGTCACCGAAGCGTGCGAAGGCCTGGAAGAAGTCGACGGCGACCTGATCCAGCGCGAAACCCTGAAGAACCTGTACGACGGCGTGGCCCTGACCGACGTCAACACCGCCCTGGTAATGACTGCCCGCACCCTGGTTGAACGCGAGCCGAACTACTCGTTCGTGACCGCGCGCCTGCTGATGGACACCCTGCGTGCCGAAGGCCTGGGCTTCCTCGGTGTAGCCGAGAGCGCCACTCACCACGAGATGGTCGACCTGTACGCCAAGGCGCTGCCGGCCTACATCGCCAAGGGTATCGAATACGAGCTGCTGAACCCTGAGCTGGCCAATTTCGACCTGGAAAAACTCGGCAAGGCGATCAACCACGAGCGCGACCAGCAGTTCACCTACCTGGGCCTGCAAACCCTGTACGACCGTTACTTCATCCACAAGGACGGTATCCGTTTCGAACTGCCGCAGGTGTTCTTCATGCGCGTGGCCATGGGCCTGGCGATCGAAGAGAAAGACCGCGAAGCCCGTGCCATCGAGTTCTACAACCTGTTGTCGTCCTTCGACTACATGTCGTCGACCCCGACCCTGTTCAACGCCGGTACCCTGCGTCCACAGCTGTCGAGCTGCTACCTGACCACTGTGCCGGATGACCTGTCGGGCATCTACCACGCGATCCACGACAACGCCATGCTGTCCAAATTCGCCGGCGGCCTGGGCAACGACTGGACGCCAGTCCGTGCACTGGGTTCGTACATCAAGGGCACCAACGGCAAGTCCCAGGGCGTTGTACCGTTCCTCAAAGTAGTGAACGACACCGCCGTCGCCGTTAACCAGGGTGGCAAGCGCAAAGGCGCTGTATGTGCCTACCTGGAAACCTGGCACATGGACATCGAAGAGTTCATCGAACTGCGCAAGAACACTGGTGATGATCGCCGTCGTACCCACGACATGAACACCGCCAACTGGATCCCTGACCTGTTCATGAAGCGTGTCTTCGATGACGGCAAGTGGACCCTGTTCTCGCCATCCGAAGTGCCGGATCTGCACGACCTGACCGGCAAGGCCTTCGAAGAGCGTTATGAGTACTACGAAGCCCTGACCGAGTACCCGGGCAAGGTCAAGCTGTTCAAGACCATCCAGGCCAAAGACCTGTGGCGCAAGATGCTGTCCATGCTGTTCGAAACCGGCCACCCATGGCTGACCTTCAAGGACCCGTGCAACCTGCGCAGCCCGCAGCAGCACGTGGGCGTGGTCCACAGCTCGAACCTGTGCACCGAGATCACCTTGAACACCAACAAGGACGAGATCGCCGTTTGCAACCTGGGCTCGATCAACCTGCCGAACCACATCGTCGACGGCAAGCTGGACACCGCCAAGCTGGAACGCACCGTGAACACTGCCGTGCGCATGCTCGATAACGTTATCGACATCAACTACTACTCGGTGCCGCAAGCGAAGAACTCCAACTTCAAGCACCGTCCGGTCGGCCTGGGCATCATGGGCTTCCAGGATGCGCTGTACCTGCAGCACATTCCTTACGGTTCCGACGCTGCCGTCGAGTTCGCCGACAAGTCGATGGAAGCGGTCAGCTACTACGCGATCCAGGCTTCCTGCGACCTGGCTGATGAGCGTGGCGCCTACGAGACCTTCCAGGGCTCGCTGTGGTCCAAAGGCATCCTGCCGCTGGACTCACAACAAATCCTGATCGAAGCCCGTGGCCAGAAGTACATCGATGTCGACCTGAAGGAATCCCTGGACTGGGCACCGGTTCGCGCCCGCGTGCAGAAAGGTATCCGTAACTCCAACATCATGGCCATCGCACCGACCGCAACCATCGCCAACATTACTGGCGTATCGCAGTCGATCGAGCCGACCTACCAGAACCTGTATGTGAAATCGAACCTGTCGGGCGAGTTCACCGTGATCAACCCGTACCTGGTTCGCGACCTGAAGGCTCGCGGTCTGTGGGACTCGGTCATGATCAACGACCTGAAGTACTACGACGGTTCGGTGCAGCAGATCGAGCGCATCCCGCAAGAACTCAAAGAGCTCTACGCGACTGCCTTCGAAGTGGACACCAAGTGGATCGTTGATGCCGCCAGCCGTCGTCAGAAGTGGATCGACCAGGCTCAGTCGCTGAACCTGTACATCGCTGGCGCTTCGGGCAAGAAACTGGACGTGACCTACCGCATGGCCTGGTACCGTGGCCTGAAAACCACTTACTACCTCCGTGCCCTGGCTGCGACCAGCACCGAGAAGTCGACCATCAACACCGGCAAGCTGAACGCAGTTTCCAGCGGCGGCAACCACGGTGACGACTCGGTCCTGGCTGCGCCTGCAGGTCCCGCTCCAGTGCCAAAGGCTTGCGCCATCGACGAGCCGGATTGCGAAGCTTGCCAATAAGCTGAGCCAGCAAGCACCCAAAGGTGCTTGCTCGAAACCCCCGATCAGCCTCTGGCGGGTCGGGGGTTTTCTTTTGCCTGCCTGTAGGAGCGAGCCTGCTCGCGATGGTCGTAAACGATAACGCGTGCTTACTGGCGAAACCTGGTGTTCTTGAATCCATCGCGAGCAAGCTCGCTCCTACAGGCTTTCGGCGAGCACAAAAAAGCCCCTCTTGCGAAGGGCTCCTTGTTCAGCATGTTCAGCCAACCGGCATCAAGTCATCTGAATGGTGGTCTGCATGATGGTGCTCTGGGTGGAGATGGTCTTGGCGTTCGCCTGGTAGTTGCTCTGCGCCTTGATCAGGTCGACCAGTTCGTTGGTCAGGTTGACGTTGGACTCTTCCAGGGAGTTGGAAACGATCGAACCCAGGGTGCCAGTCTCCGGCGCATCGTAGCCCGGAATACCCGAGGTGTAGGTTTCTTTCCAGCTGGTGCCACCTACCGGCTGCAGACCTTGTTCGTTGGTAAAACTGGCCAACGAAATCTGGCCGATGGGCTTGGTCTGGTTGTTGCTGAAGTTGGCCAGAAGTACGCCGCTGCCGTCGATGGTCAGGTTGGTGATCTGGCCAGTGGCATAGCCATTCTGCGATGGAATCGAACGCGCGGTGTCGGCGTTGAACTGGGTGGTACTGCCCATGGCGATGGTCACGCCCGCCGGATCGGCTGCCGCGCCGTTGGCTGCCCAGACACCATTGGTGACGGTACCCGGAGTCCAGTTGCTGATTTTCAGTTCATTGCTGATGGTCGATGTTGGCGGGGTCGTCGGCGGCGTCACTGGAGTGCTGACCGAAACCAGTTTGCCGGATGTATCAAATGTCATTGTCGAAGCAATTGGATCAACTGCACCCGTACCGGTAGGCGAGGAACCGTCCGGGTTGCGACCGTCGATCAGGGTATAGGTATCCCAGGTGTTCGCCCCAGTCTTGACCATGTATTGATCCATGGTGTGCTGGTTACCCTGAGTGTCGAAAATCGGGGTACTGAACTGCTTGGTGAAAGTTTCCTGTTTGGACGGATCGAATTTGTTGGTGGCGACCGACTGGTCAATCTCCGCTGCCGTAGAGTTCAGGTTGATCGTCGACGAAACAGTGCTGGTGGATTTCGGCGCCAGGTTGGAGGTGTCGATCCGCAGGTCGGTCAGCACGCCATTGACGATCTTGCCGTTGGAATCCACACCGTAACCTTGCAGGCGGGCAGTACCGTCGCTGTTGGTGACATAGCCGTCCTTGTCGGTCTTGAACGTACCGGCACGGGTGTAGGTCAGCGAACCGTTGTTGCTCAGAACGAAGAAGCCATTGCCCTGGATACCCATGTCGAGCACGTTGCCAGTGTTGCTCACGTCACCCTGGCCGAACTGCTGGGAAACGTTGGCCAGGCGCACGCCGTTGCCGACGGTCTTGCTGCCGGTGCCCAGGCGGGTCGCCGAGTACACGTCTTCGAATTCTGCGCGGGACGATTTGAAACCGGTGGTCGCGACGTTGGCGATGTTGTTGCCGGTCACGTCCAGTTGTTTGTTGGATGCAAAGAGACCGCTAAGGCCGATATTAAAAGACATAATCCACTCCTTTGTGCCGGGTTAGTCGGCTTTACATACCAATGGTTTGTACTTTGGACAGAGCGATGGTGCCCAGCCCGGCCAGATTGAGCATCAACTCACCGCCAGTCTGGCTGATGGTCACGCTGTTGACGGTCGCTGGCAGGTTGGTGATCAGCGCCACGGACTGCCCATCGATCGTGCTGGTAGCGCCGAAGGTGTAAGTACCTGCTGCTACCGTTTCGCCCGCGTCATTCTTGCCGTCCCAGATGAAGCTGGCGTTGCCTGCTTTCTGAGCGCCGAGGTCGATGGTGCGTACGGTCTTGCCGTCCGCATCAGTGATCTTCAGGGTGGCGGCGGCCACCGACGATGGCACCACCACCGTACCGCTGAGGCTCTTCGACGTGTCGACCACAGCCTTGTCACCGGGTGCAATGACCGAACGCCCCACCAACGACGAAGCCTGCAATGCCTGGGACGAGTTGTAGTTGCTGGCCAGACCGCTCACGGTGTCGTTGAGCGTGGTAATGCCTTCCAGGCTGCTGAACTGCGCCAACTGGGCCACGAAAGCGCCGTTGTCCTGCGGCTCCAGCGGGTTCTGGTTTTTCAGCTGGGTCACCAGCAACTGCAGGAATGCATCCTTGCCCAGGGCCTTGCTGCCCGTGGCGCTGCCGGTTGCCGATGCCAGGCCATCAGTCGTGGTGGTCTTGATCGAAGAGTTGGCCAGGATATCGTTGAGGCTCAAACCACTGGTGGAATCGGTAACACTCATCTGAGTCGCCCCTTATCACTGACCGAGGGTCAGGACCTTCTGCATCATGGTTTTGGCGGTGTTCATCATTTCGGCGTTGGTCTGGAACGAACGGCTTGCGGAAATCATGTCGGCCATTTCCTCCACCACGTTGACGTTCGGGTAGTAGACGTAACCCTTGGCATCGGCCGCCGGATGGTTCGGCTCGTAGCGCGCGTCAAGATTGCTCTGGTCTTCGACTACACCCAGCACCTGAACACCCTGACCGGCGGCGTCCTGGCTCTGGAACAGCGAATCGCTGCCGCCGCTCTGCCCGCCCTGGAACATGGTGGCGAATACCGGGTGACGCGCACGGTAGGTCTGGTCGATGCTCGACGAGACCGTTTCGGCGTTGGCAATGTTCGAAGCGACGGTGTTCAAACGCGTGGTCTGCGCACTCATGCCGCTACCGGCAATGTTGAAAACACTGGATAGAGACATGGCTTACTCTCCGCGCAGGGCTGACACCAGCCCTTTGAATTTGCTGTTGAGCAGGGTGAAGCTGGCCTGGAAGCCGATCGCGTTTTCCGCGTAGTTCGACTGCTCCAGCTGGGCGTCCACGGTGTTCTGGTCAATCGACGGTTGCATCGGCGTGCGATACAGCAACGACTCGTCGCCATTGCCCAGGCCTTCAGCCTCGATATGACGGCTGTTGGTCATGTTCAAGGCGAAAGTGCCGCTTTTGGTTTTCTCGTTCTGCTCGGCGAGCACTTTCGAGAAGTCCAGGTCCCGAGCCTTGTAGTTCGGGGTATCGGCGTTGGCGATGTTGTTGGCCAGGACTTCGGCACGCTGGGCTCGGAAGCCCAGGGCTTGTTCGTGGATACCGAGCGCTTTATCGAAGCTGATGCTCATGTCGGGAAACCTTTGGGTGACCTGATTTTTCGTAGGATCAACTTAGCAAGCCCCATGCCAATTCAAAAAACCCCGGAAACCGGGGCCTTGCAGGCCATGGCAACACGGCAATGCCAGAAAAGCGGCAACGGTTTTCCGCCGGATGCCGCTTTTCTGCCGCTTGGCACCCATCTCACCAACACCACCGAACAACTGTGGGAGAGATATTTCGGACAAAAAAAACGGGAGCCCCCAGAGGACTCCCGTTTTTTTGACAACACCAGCAAATTCACTTCGCCTGGTAAATGATCCCCGGGCTGCACTGGACCATCTGGTAATGATCCGGCAAACCGTTCAGCGCTTCGGAAGCACCGAGGAACAGGTACCCCCCCGGCTTCAACGTACTGTGGATACGCAACAGGATGTCCTTCTTCACCTCAGCGGAGAAGTAGATCAACACATTGCGGCAAAACACGATGTCGAATTTGCCGAGGCTCGCGTAGCTGTCCAGCAGGTTGAAGGAACGGAATTCCACCCGGCTCTTGATCGGCGCCTTGATCGCCCAGCGCCCCGGCCCTTTCGGGTCGAAATAACGCTGCAGGCGCTCAGGCGACAGGCCGCGGCCGATGGCCAGGCTGTCGTACTCGCCGGTCTTGCAGTTGTTCAGCATGGTACCGGACAGGTCGGTGGCAACAATCTGTACGCCCATCCTCAACTGGCCCATGTTGACCCGCTCGAACTCGTCGATGGACATCGACAGCGAATACGGTTCCTGGCCCGACGAGCATGCTGCCGACCAGATGCGCAGACGCTGACCGGGACTGGCCTTGATCGCTTCGGGCAGCACCTTGTTCTTCAAGACTTCAAACGGGTAGGTGTCGCGAAACCACAGGGTTTCGTTGGTGGTCATGGCATCCACCACCTGCTCGCGCAAACCGCTGCGCGGCTGGGTCTGCATGCGCTGAACCAGTTCCCCCAAAGACTTGATGCCTTGCTGTTCCATCAGTTTGTTGAGACGGCTGGAGACCAGGTACTGCTTGTTTTCACCGAGCAAAATGCCACAGGCTTTTTCCAGGAACACCCGGAACTGTTCGAAATCCAAATTACCCGTAGACAATGATGCCGCCTCTTAAATCGTGTTGACTGCCAGGGGCGCAGGCCCCTAGCTGATATCTGCTGCCTTGATCCGGTCGACTACCCGGGATGCCAGGTCATCAGGACGGAATTTGGCCAGGAAATCATCGGCACCGACCTTCTTGACCATCGCCTGATTGAAAACCCCCGACAACGAAGTATGCAGGATGATATGAAGCTTTTGCATGCGCGGGTCGTTGCGGATTTCCGCCGTCAGGGTATACCCGTCCATCTCCGGCATCTCGATGTCGGAGATCATCATCAGGAACTCTTCTTCCGGCTTCTTGCCCTCGTCGACCAGTTTGCGCAGGTAGTCCAGCGCTTGCCGACCGTCGTTCAACGCCACCACTTCGACGCCGACCGTTTGCAGGCAACGCGTGACCTGCTTGCGCGCCACCGACGAGTCGTCGACCGTCAGCACGCGCAACGAAAGCGCCTTGTGCTGGGTTTCGACATCCACCACGCCGACGGAAATCGCCTCCGGTGTCGGTGCCACTTCCGCCAGCACTTTCTCGACGTCGATGATTTCGACCAACTGATTGTCGACCCGCGTCACTGCCGTCAGGTAGTGATCGCGCCCGGTGCCCTTGGGCGGCGGATGGATCTCCTCCCAGTTCATGTTGACGATGCGTTCCACCGAGCGGACCAGGAAACCCTGGGTCTTGGTGTTGTACTCCGTGATGATCACGAAGGGGTTGTTCTTGTCCTTCAAAGCACCGGAGCCGGTCGCCATTGCCAGATCAAGGATCGGTATGGTCGCCCCCCGGATGTTCGCCACACCGCACACGACAGGACTGGATTTGGGCATCAGCGTCAGTTTGGGGCATTGCAGCACCTCCCGCACCTTGAACACGTTGATCCCGTACAGTTGCTGGCCGTCGAGACGGAACAACAACAGCTCAAGGCGATTCTGCCCCACCAGTTGCGTGCGCTGGTTTACCGAATCCATTACACCAGCCATGCCAGACTCCTACGCCAACGCCAAGTGTTGTTGCGACGCGCCTTCATCACTAAACGGCACGGCGCTTGCTTTTTTAATCGTTATGAACACAAAACCGACATTTTTTCGACGCCTGACTACACCGTACCGCAAATTGCTCGGCGTGCTGGCGGCTGTTTGCCTGTTCAACGCTGGCAGCCCTGCCCTTGCTGACGCGGTTACCTTGCCTGACATGCTTATCGGCGTCACTCAGGGCTTTCTTGAATTCACCGTAGAAGACTATCTGGCGACCAGTCAAACGGAGGGTCGCTACGAGATCCAGGTCAACCAGCTCGATCCGCGCATGCACATGCCCATGTGTGACAGGGAATTGACAGCAACACTCGAGAGTCCCAAGCCGCTGGGACGGGTTACGGTCAAGGTTCGCTGCGAGGGCGCTTCCCCCTGGACGGTGTTCGTACCCGCTCAAATCCGCCTGTTTCGCGATGTCGTGACCAGCGCCCGGCCACTGCGCCGTGCCGCCATTGTCGAGCCTGGGGATGTGGTCCTGCGCGAGCGCGATATCAGCCTCATCGGCCAGGGCTACCTGACCGCCCTCGATCAGGCGATCGGGCAGCGACTGACCCGACCAATGGTCGCCGACCAGGTGATTACCCTGGTGCATATCGAACAGGCCGAAGTCATCCGCAAGGGTGATCAGGTGGTGATAACCGCCCGCAGCGGTACCCTCAGCGTGCGCATGCCGGGCGAAGCCCTGTCAAACGGCAGCCTGAGCGAGCAGATCCGGGTGAAAAACCTCAACTCCCAACGAGTCATCAAGGCGCAAGTCATGGCGCCGGGGCAGGTGGAAGTGTCCATGTAATTCGCTCTGTTCATCAGAATGTGGCGCTTGCCGCGGCTGTTCCCTAGACTGTGCTCCATGCAGGGCATGCGCTGACGCGCGCAAGGTTCATTGATAAATGAGTCTAAAGTTTTCCAGGGAATGGCCGAAACCATGGCAAGCGTCCAAATTCCCAGAGGTTTTTTATCATGGTCATCGATTTCAGCCGTTTGAACAGCTCCTCGTCCCTGACGGGCAGTACACGTACCAGCGCCAGCAAGGAAAGTGCCGAGGCCGGCAAATCCGCGCCGCTGGAGTCCGCGGCCGAACAGGCCGGTACCGTCAAAAGCGGGGAATCGGTACATCTCAGCGATGAGGCTCAACAGTTGCAGAAGGTCACTGAACAGCTGCGCGATCAGCCTGCCGTCGACAAAGCCCGCGTGGCCGAATTGAAAGCAGCGATTGCCGATGGCAGCTATAAAGTCGACAGCAACCGTGTAGCCAGCAAACTGCTCAACTTCGAAGCCCAGCGCTAGGCCACCGCCGGCGCCAGGCTTTTGGACGCTTAAAACCCAAGGCCAGCCATGCACGACACTCATTTACTGCAACTGATCACCGACGACTTTGCCCCAGCGCAACACCTGCTGGAGTTACTGCAGACCGAATCCCTCGCATTGCATGGCCGCGACATGCCATTGCTCGAGAACATCCTGGCGCAGAAACAGGCATTGGTTGTTTTGCTCGAACAGCATGGCCGCAAGCGCAGTGAAATCCTCGCCAGCCTCAACCTGCCGACCAACCGTACCGGCCTGGAGCAATTGGCCAGCCAGTCGAGCCTTGGTGACCAGTTGCTGGCGCAAAGTGACGTGCTGACCGATCTGCTGACCCAGTGCCAGGCCATCAATGCCAACAACGGCCAGTCGATCCTCACTCAGCAGGCCGCTACAGCCACCCAGCTGAAAATCCTCAACGGCGGTGAAACCCCGGCGCTTTACGATGCCAGCGGAACATTCTCCAAGCTTGCCAAGCCGCGCCCGCTCAGCCAGGCATGAGCCGGTCAATGCCCCCGCTCTATCAAGACGCGCAACATACTGGCAAACTGCTAGCCAGTCGTAGTCAAATTTTGTCTGGAGATTGATTAACCGTGTCCAATGCCTTATCCGTGGATGATGCTCCGCAGCCACCCAAGGTGCTCTCCACGCCCTTGGAAATCTCCAGCAACCTGCGCCAGCTGCTCGAAAGCCATGACCCGCTGATCATCACGTTCCACGAGCGCAGCCAGCGCTTCCAGAGCTACCTGGTGGACCTGGACCGTAACAGCAACATGATTTCCCTGGACGAAATGATTCCCCGTGACGGCGAGCGTTACCTGCTGGCGGGCGAACCATTCAGGGTCGAAGGCTTCCACGAAGGCGTACGCATTGCCTGGGAAAGCAACGGCCAGTTGAACATCGACGAATCCGGTGGCAGCCGCTGCTATCGCGGCCCCATGCCCGATGAAGTGGTGTACCACCAGCGCCGCAATGCCTTCCGCGCCGCGCTGAAGCTGGCACAACTGGTCAACGTCAACCTCGACGGCGAAAAACTCAAGGCGCCCATCAGCGGCAAGCTGCTGGATATTTCCGCCACCGGGTGCAAACTGCGCTTCGACGGCGACATCACCGGCAGCCTGCAACTGGGTCAGGTTTACGACCGTTTCAACGCCGACCTGCCCTTCGGCAAGATGACCGCGCCGGTCGAGTTGCGTTATCTGCACTTCGAAGAAAGGATTTCCACCACCTTCGCCGGCGTTCGCTTCCACAACATGAGCGGGCTGGTGCAGCGTCAGGTCGAACGCTTCGTCTACCAGTTGCAACGCGAAGCGCGTCGCTTCGACAAAGACGACATCTGATAGCGCGTCAACAAAAAACGGGCAGTCCCTTGCGGTGACTGCCCGTTTTTTTGTGCCCCGGTTTTAAGGCCTGGCCTCGCTGAAGTTAGGGTCCCGCCCTGTATCAGGGTCTTGCGGCGGCTGATCGGTTTCAGTTTCGGTGACAGGTTCTGATTCAGGCTCTGGCCCGGTATTCACCGGACTGTGCATCTGATCCTGCACCACCTGCTCGTCAACACGCGGATCGAGGCAGGCCACCAGTGGCGAACTCGTCATATTGTCCGGCATGGCCACGTGATGCAGCGGTGCGTCGTCGACCTGATGCAGGTTGGTCACTGCTTTCGGGCGAATCCGCCATACCAGCACCAACGCAAAGAAACTGAAGAACGCATAGAGCATCTGGCTGCCGAACAGCTTCATCAGCACACCTGCCACCAGCGGCCCGATACTCGCACCCACGCCATAGGTGACCAGCAACATCGCCGTCAGGGACACCCGGCGATCACCTTCGACGTGGTCATTGGAGAACGCCACCGCCAACGGATACAGGCAGAACTGCACCAGCGAACAGAGGAACCCGGCGATGAACAATACCTCCAGCGGCACCTGCGGCATGATCGCCAGCGGCAGTGCAGCCAGTGCCAGGCTGAACGCGAAACTGCGGATCAGCACGGCCCGATCGTAGCGGTCGGACAACCAGCCCAACGGCCACTGCACCAGCAGCCCGGCAAAAATGCAGCTACCCATGAACAGACCGACCTGCTCGGTGGACAACCCTTGCTGCGAGGCATACAGCGGTGCCAGACCGTAGAACGAACCGACGATCAGGCCCGCTCCGAGCACCGTGCTCAGTGACTGCGGCACGCGCTTGATAAAGAACCGTGGCTCCATCGGTGCCGGGTGCAAGGGTGCCGGGTGAATGCGCCGGGTCAGGGCCACGGGTACCAGGCATAGCGCGAAGCACAGGGCGACCAACATCAGCAATTCAAGCCCCAGCCCTGGGTGCATGACCAGAATCAACTGCCCCAGCACCAATCCCAGGTACGAAGCGATCATGTAGCCACTGAAGACCATGCCGCGCTGATTGGCATCGGCCTGTTCATTGAGCCAGCTCTCGATCACCATGTACTGGCACATCATGCCGAGGCCGACGATCACCCGCAAAAACAGCCAGGCCGGCAACCAGTCCACCAGCCCATGGCCGAGCACCGCCGCGCCAACGATCCCGGCACACGCCGAATAGGCCCGGATATGCCCGACCCGGGCAATCAACCGGTGACCGATCTTGCCCCCCAGCACCAGGCCGAAGTAGTTGGCAGCCATCAGCGCACCGACCCACAGACTGTCGACATGGTCGGCAGCCAGGCGCAACGCCAGGTAAGTACTCAACAGGCCCGAGCCGATCAACATCATCAGCGAGGCGAAATACAATGCTCGAAAGGATTTCCAGATTTGGCGCATCGGCGTTCCGAGCGGCTCCTTGCAGTGAGAATCGGCTATCGCTAAACGATAGCCGGATGTCGAGGGAACGTCAGGCCTGGGCTGCTAAAACACGTCTTTCCCAGGGAGTAATTTCATCATGGAAACTGGTCAGTTCCAGGGTCTTCGAAGCGATGTAGCCTTCGATGAATTCCGCGCCGAACAGTTCCTTGGCCAACTGGCTACGTTTCAGACGCTCAAGTGCCGCATGCAAGGTACACGGCAACGAAAGATTGTCCGGCACCTCGAACTCACCCTGGATCGGCGCGCTCGGCTCCAATGTCTTCTCGATGCCATGCAACCCCGCCGCCAGGCTTGCGGCAATCGCCAGATACGGGTTGGCATCGGCCCCCGGCAAGCGGTTCTCGACCCGACGGGCCACCGGCAAACTGGCCGGAATGCGCAGGCCGGCCGCCCGGTTGTCGTAGGACCAACAGGCATTATTCGGTGAGGCGTAAGGGTGGCACAAGCGCTGATAGGAGTTCACGTTCGGCGCAAACAACGCAGTGAAATCGGCCATGCACGCTTGCTGACCGGCAATGAAGTGGCGGAAGGTGGCCGTCTCCTGCCCCGCCTCGTCGCTGAACACGTTACGCCCGGAATCGATCTCGACCACGCTCTGATGGATATGCATCGAACTGCCCGGCGTATGCGCCAACGGCTTGGCCATGCACACCACGCTCAGGCCGTGCTTGAGGGCCACTTCCTTGAGCAGGTGCTTGAACAGGAATGTCTGGTCGGCCAGCAGCAGCGGATCACCGTGCAGCAGATTGATCTCGAACTGGCTGACACCCATTTCGTGCATGAAGGTATCGCGAGGCAACCCCAACGCAGCCATGCACTCGTAGACTTCATTGAAGAACGGCCGCAAGCCGTTGTTGGAACTGACGCTGAACGCCGACTGACCATCTTCGCGGCGACCGTCCAGCCCCAGTGGCGGTTGAAAAGCCAGGGTCGGATCGGTGTTGGGTGCGAAGACAAAAAACTCGAGCTCGGTCGCCACCACAGGCGCCAGGCCGCGGGCCGCGTAACGGGCAATCACTGCCTTGAGCTGACCACGGGTCGACAGGTTGGAGCTGGTGGTGGTGCCCAGTTCATCCGCATCGCAAATGGCCAAGGCCCGCGGTGGATGGCTCCAGGGCAAGCGATGGATTTGTGCAGGGTCCGGGATCAGCGCCAGGTCGCCATCATCGCTGCCGTAAAACCGCGCCGGCGGATATCCGCCCATGATGCATTGCAGCAGCACGCCCCGCGCCATCTGCAAACGTCGACCGTCGAGAAACCCCTCGGAGGTCATCACTTTGCCCCGTGGTACGCCATTCAAATCCGGCGTGACACATTCAACTTCATCAATGCCCGTCAATCGCTGCGCGAGTGAACTCAGGCCAACGGTGCTCATGACACTATCCTTGTTATTGTGCGGGCCGCGAACGGCGACCGTACAAAATAGGCTCCACGTGTTCGGAATTTCAAGCAGCGTCGAAAAAAATGCTGCCTGTCAGGGCAGGTAAAGGCGGAACACCCCACCGCCCAACGGCCCGCCATTGCTGATTTCGGTACGTCCACCCACGCCGTTGCGCTGATGCAGCGCGGCAATTCGCCCGGCAAAGTACAGGCCCAGCCCGGTGCTGCCGGTGCTTTGATTGATACCCTGCACGTAATCGGCCTGACGTTCGATCATCTGCGCCGGATACCCCTCGCCATCGTCATTGATGGTCAACACCAGTTGCCCGGCTTCGTCGCTGACACTGATCAAAACGGCATGCCGTGCAAAGCGAATGGCGTTGTTGATGCAGTTGGCCAATACCGACGCGATCAACTCACGGTCGAAGAAACCCAGCGGGCTCAGCGGGTCCACTTCATAGGTGGCCATGATCCCGCGGCTGGCGAACACCTCCTGATGACAGGCCAGTTGCGCTTCGATGAAATCGTCCAGTTCATGGTAGGCCGGTTGCAGCGGCATCTGGTTGACGCCGAGCTTGTACAACCCCAGCAACTGCACCAGCATGCCGTTGAGGTGGGCGAATTCGAAGTCGATCACACCCTGCTCCGGCGCCTGCCGCGCCGACTCCGGCAATCGCCCCAGCCACTGGCTGTGGGCCTGCATCAGCATGGCCAGCGAGTTCTTCATGTCGTGCACGGTCGAGGCGATCACCGTGGAGAAATCCAGTGCCGGTTCGTTGTCGTTCATTGGCCAAACGCCTTGCTTTTCAGCTTCTGGTAACGCGGATAGCGCGCGTCGGTGTCGGGCATCAGGCCGACCATTTTCAGGCAAACCTGGCACTCCTCCAGCTCTGCCGAGGGAACGCTGGTATCGGTGCCATGCAACAACGACTGCGCCATGTTCAGGGCGATACTGATGTTCTTCGGTTGCAACGCCAGGGCCCTGCGGAATACCTGCCGGGCCTCCACCAGGTTGCCGGTCTTGTACACGCGCACACCCTGACGGTTGAGTTCCGCGGCGGCGTTGCCGGAATTGAGGATGCTCGGGTCGTCGGTTTGCTTGGCGATGTCCTTCATGACCACCGGATCGTCGCCGTAAATTTCCACGCAGTTTTTCAGCATCGCGGTACCGGCCTCTGTCTGCCCGAGCAGTTTCAGTTGCTTGGCCACCAGCAACGCCGCTTCGGCGCTCATGAATTGCTCCATGCCGTCCAGACGCAGCAAGGCTTGCTCGGTAAGCTTGTCGGCCGTCTCGGCGTCGTTGAGCAACAGACTGGTGGCCTTCATCAGGCGCGCGCGGATTTGCAGGCCCGGATCGGAAGGGTTTTCCTTGGCCACGGCACTCAATGTGGTGTTGATTTCCAGGCGGGTCCGCGTGTCCAGGCCCCGTTCGCTGCCCTTGCTGATCAATGCATGGGCCAGGCCGAGGTTGCTCTCGGCATCCTTGAACCGCGACTGGGCGCCTTGGCTCACGGCCTGGCGATAGGCCTTGGCCGCCGTGTCGAAGTCCTCGTTGGTCATCGCCAGCTTGCCCAGCAACGCTTGCCGACGCACCGCCAGCGGAGACAGGCGAATCGCCTCCTCCAGAATGCGCTGCGCCCCCTTGGTATCCCCTTCGGCGACCAATACATCCGCCATGCCGTCATACAGCGACGGCATCATCGGGAAGACTTTCAGGGCTTTCTCATAAATGCCCTTGGCCTGCCCGACCTGACCGCGCTTGAACAGCAACTTGCCCAACCCGGCAAACGCCCAGGGCAACGGGCGGTCGGCGATGATGCCGTCGTAGAGGCGCTCCAGCGCTTCGTTCTGATTCAGGTCGCGCAGGGCATCGGCGCGATAGCGCAGGCACAACGGCGAGTAACGAATATCTTGTTTGCACAGGACGATACAGGCGTTGAGCACCTCCATCGGCTTGCCCCGATCGAGGGCCTGCAGGATCGGCTTGAGCAGAGTCTTGCGCTGCTCCAGGCGCTCCAGGCGCTGGGCCAGGCTGGAACGGTTGAAGGGTTTGGTCAGGTAGGCATCGGGCTCATGCTCCAACGCACTGAGCACCATGGCCTGGCTGGTTTCGGCGGTGACCATGACGAACACCGCCTCATGGCTGATCAGCTTTTCTTCCATCAGGTCTTCGAGCACCTGCTGGCCGTTCTTCTTGCCGTCACCCAGGTGAAAGTCCTGCAGGATGAAGTCGTAGGCCTTCTGCGAGCACATTTTCAGCGCCTGCTCACCGGTATCGGCAGTGTCCACTTCCTTGACGCCCAGTTCCCGCAACATCGACCTGACCGAACTGCGGAAGTCCGAGAAATCATCGACGATCAGAAAACGCTTTTGGTGATACGACAGCATCGAAGATTTCCAGGCAATTTAAGAAGAAGAACCCAAAGGCAAATATACGGACGGACTCAGCTTCGCAGCCCCTGTTTTGGCGCGCTGATGATAGCTGGTGGCACTAGGCTATCAAACACCTTCTCATAGAGAGTGCGCCCCATGTCGACCGGAAGAGACGAACAAGTCCCTGACTGCCCGTGTTATCGGCCAGCCATGGCATTCCCTTGAGAACCTTCCCCAACGCCCGTTCTGAATAGGTGTAGGCCTTACTGAAAACGAGACCTCGCGCACAAAAAAGTGCTGATACATGAACACCAGCGATACATGAACACCCGCAAATGCCGGTGTCTGACCAGCAGGCGTCGCCGATAAATTGACTAAGCTGACATTAGCGCTCCTAAGTGAACACCACTCGTCGATTAATTGACGAAGTCAATCAGGATCAGACCTTGGCAATTGGCCACCCATGGCGAGCCTAATACCTTGATTTTCGAGGCTTACTCCCTTCCTTGAGTACATCGCTCAGGCCTGTCCGCACCGGGCTTGTATCGAGGACTGACGGATGGACAGGTTGGCAGCGCTCCGGGCTGACCTAGAATCAGTTGAGAGGCGGGAGGGAGCACATCATCATGCGTAAACCACTGATAATTATTTGTATTGAACTTCTCTCCCGGGCTTTGCCTGCCTTCTGGAAAAGTTCGCCCCGCGTGCCAGTGCTGTTGATGGAAATGGCCCCGGGGTCGGTGGTTGCCAATGCCTGGGCGGGCATCATCACGGCCTCCCTGCGTTCGAATCCATCCTTCAATCGCTGCGCCCCGGTGAGCAAGTTGCTGACCCGGGAAGGCCAGCGGGTGGAGGCCATCATTGGTTTTTCAAGGAGGTCAGGAAGATCATGACTGACCAAAAAGAGCCAATTGGTGTGATGTTGATCGATTGTCGCCCCCTCGTACTCAAGGGCCTTCACGACCTGATCAATGCCAGAATGCCCTGCATGGAAGTGACAGGACAGGCCACCACCTATACTCAGGCGCTGGATCTTGCCGATCAGCTGCGGCCCGATGTCATTTTTTTCAGTTTCTTTCCGGATGCGCTGAACCCTCTGGATGTCGTCGCGGGACTCACCCGTAGCGCCGAAATGAAAGTGCTGCTGCTCAAGGGCCTGTACGAAGTCGTCCCCGCTGCCCAGGCGATAGAGGCTGGCGCTCGCGGCATCGTGCTGGCGGAAGACCCGACGGAATCGATCATCCAGGCCATCCTCAAGGTCCACCATAGCGACATCGCAATGGATAGAGCCTGGGCTGGCGGCCTTTCCGGCTATGCCGCGTCCGGACATACACCCATGAAATGCAATCTGGAGCGGGCGAAACAGGCGCGGTTGACTCTGCGCGAGAGAGAACTGATTCGCGCCATCGTGGGCGAACCGTCCGCCAAATATGTGAGCATCGCCGGGCGCCTGGGGATCAGCGAGCACACCGTGCACAACCACCTCAGCAACATCTATCAAAAGCTAAATCTCATCAACCGCATAGACTTGTTGATGTATGCGCTCAAACACGGGCTCACCAACGAAGCACCGACCGAGTCCGCCTGGGTAGAGCTGGATTGAATTTCAAGTCGATACAAGACGGTCTGCCCCACACTTTTCAGGGGGGTAGGTCGTCACCGTTTCGCCGTCCTTGTCGGTGGCCCGGGACTGAGTGCCCGCAAGACTGATGTCGTTCCCGGTAAATCCTGCCGCACCAACCTGTACCTACTCCCCCGCGCACTCCCAGACGGGATGGGAGATTCAGACTACGTGGGAGAGGAGGCGCAAAGGCGCGAAGGTAGAGTTGAAGGCTTCGATAAATCCAAGGCGCCTGAATTTACAGAACTTTATCTACAAGTCGTGAAAAGGAAGCATTGAAACAGGCGGGGGGAGCTGAAAAATATGGTGTCCCAGGGCAGGTTCGAACTGCCAACCTTCCCCTTAGGAGGGGGATGCTCTATCCAATTGAGCTACTGAGACACAGGTTGACCGCGACGATACGCGGTGCGATGGACGGCGTGCATGTTAACGGCCGGGCTGGCTTTTGTCATGTCGTCCGTAGGCTTTTTAAGTGTAGGCAGACGCCTCGGCCGGGCGCGGACTTGTTTACCATGCAAATTGCATCACTGCAAAAAGCCATCATTGCAAAGTGCAATATGGCGCTTTACCAAAAATAACTTAATTCATTGTTTTTAAAGAATTTAATTGTCGATAGACTCTGGCATGCGAGCTGCTTCTGCTGTTTTCACAGAACAACCGAGGCCCGTCCCATGAAGAGCGCCCTTTCACTCTCGTATGCATTCGCACTGGCGATTTTACCGGGCGTTCATTTTGTTCCCGAGAGCAGCGCTACGCAGGTTGCCCAACGTATGCCGCGCTACCTTCAGTTGCAGAAGGCGCCGCAGCTGGCAGTGACGAGCGACCGGCACAGCCTTGTCAGTCAGGAGATAGGCCAGGAAAACATCCTGGTGCCGGCTCCGTCTGCCGAACGTTTGGTATTTTGAATGACCTTTACCAGGAGCACAGCATGTCCAGATCAGCCGCGAGTTTCTTCGTCCTCGCCTTGTTGAGCGGCATTTTCCATCTGTCATTGACCCAGGACATGGTCGTCACCCTCCCCCTGATCGCCTGTGGCGTATTCAGCGCGCTGTTCGTGCTCGCATTGATCGCTGGGCGCAAGATCAAGTTTGATCCGGTACTGCGTTGATCCTGACACGGCAGACCCGCTGCAAGGGCCTGCCATCCATCCTGAATTCACCCCCGCTATACGACTTCCCCTAGTAAATCGGCAATTTGCCACTATCCTATAAAAGACAAGGAACGGGGTCCGAGTTCACTTTTTCCTGCCCGCCTGAAACCTTTCGTCGGGTGGAGAAAGCGATAAGCGATACGGCCTGGTCGAACTTTTCAAACCAGTCCGCATTTCTGATAATTGGTGCTGGCAGAACGCCTTTATCCAGTTCAATATTTGTCACATAATTGGCGCCAAGGATCTGGCTGCTTTGAGGCATGATGCGCGCCTCTATGAATTCAGGTTGAACATTTGGTCAGAGCGCTTGTCCTACCAGACATCCTGCGGCCAATCCCGAAAACCGCTCCCCTGAACTAACCGGTTAAATATATGCGCCCATTGAAACAGGCAATTTATTCCAGCCGTACGGCTGACAAGTTCGTCGTACGTCTGCCAGACGGAATGCGTGAACGCATTGCCGAGGTGGCTCGCAATCATCATCGCAGCATGAACTCCGAAATCATTGCGCGCCTTGAACAGAGTCTTATTCAGGAAGGCGCACTGGGAGAAGAGTTGAGCATGCGCCTGGACAGCCCGGAGCTTTCCTTGCACGAACGGGAGTTGCTGCAGCGCTTCCGCCAGCTCTCCCATCGACAGCAGAACGCCCTGGTTTCGCTGATCGCCCATGACGCTGAAATGACCGCCGACGCTTCCTGATTCAGCCAGTAAGCCCAAGCCAGCCTGATCGCTGGCTTTTTTTTGCCTGAAATCCGGGCACAAAAAAACCCGCCAAAGACGGGTTTTCGATGAACGTGGCTTCAGAGCAGGAAGATTGTCGCCAGCCCCAGGAAGATGAAGAAGCCGCCGCTGTCGGTCATGGCCGTGATCATCACGCTGGCCCCCATCGCCGGGTCGCGCCCCATCTTCGCCAGGGTCATCGGGATCAGAACCCCCATCAACGCCGCCAGTAGCAAGTTGAGCGTCATCGCGGCAGTCATCACCACGCCCAAAGACCAACTGCCATAGAGCAGGTAGGCAACCACGCCGATCACCCCGCCCCAGATCACGCCGTTGATCAGCGCTACCGCCAATTCCTTGCGCATCAGGCGCGAGGTATTGCCGGTGCTCACCTGGTCCAGCGCCATGGCCCGAACAATCATGGTGATGGTCTGGTTACCCGAGTTACCACCGATCCCCGCCACGATCGGCATCAACGCCGCAAGCGCCACGAGCTTCTCGATCGAACCCTCAAACAAACCGATGACCCGAGAAGCCACGAACGCGGTAATCAGGTTGATCGCCAGCCAGGCCCAACGGTTACGCAGGGATTTCCAGACCGACGCAAAAATGTCTTCTTCTTCACGCAGACCCGCCATGTTGAGAACTTCGCTTTCGCTCTCTTCACGGATCAGGTCGACCATTTCATCGATGGTCAGACGGCCGATCAGCTTGCCGTTCTTGTCGACCACGGGTGCGGAGATCAAGTCATAACGCTCGAATGCCTGGGCGGCATCGTAGGCGTCTTCGTCCGGGTGGAAACTCACCGGATCGCTGGCCATCACCTCGGAAACCTGTTTGTCCGGATCGTTGACCAGCAAACGCTTGATCGGCAACACGCCCTTGAGCACGCCGTCGTAATCGACCACGAACAGTTTGTCGGTGTGGCCCGGCAACTCCTTGAGACGGCGCAGATAACGCAAGACCACTTCAAGGCTGACATCCTCGCGGATGGTCACCATCTCGAAGTCCATCAACGCACCGACCTGCTCCTCGTCATAGGACAGAGCCGAACGCACGCGCTCGCGTTGTTGCTGGTCGAGGGTCTCCATGAGCTCATGGACGACGTCTCGCGGCAGCTCGGAGGCCAGGTCAGCGAGTTCGTCGGCATCCATGTCCTTGGCGGCTGCCAGGAGCTCGTGATCGTCCATGTCGGCGATCAGTGATTCACGGACCGAATCGGATACTTCAAGAAGGATGTCGCCGTCGCGATCGGCCTTGACCAGTTGCCAGAGCGTCAGACGGTCGTCCAGCGGCAAGGCTTCAAGGATGTAGGCGACGTCGGCGGAGTGCAGGTCATCGAGTTTGCGTTGCAACTCGACGAGGTTCTGCCGGTGGACCAGGTTCTCGACCCGGTCATGATGCGGGCCTTCCTGGCGGTGAGTCAGGTCTTCTACAACTCGCTGGCGCTGCAGCAACTCAACCACCTGAGCCAGGCGATCCTGCAAGCTTTCCTGCGTTTTCTTTACTTCAACTTCGGACATAGGCGAACTCCACTCCCAGCAGCGGGGCACGCCGGAAGGATCAATCAGTCAATTCATGATTGGTGAAACGGGGTACTGAGTAACTACTGGGTAAGTCCATGGAGGTATTCCACAAGCCCCGGCGGGGCTGACGGGCGCAATGATACACCGCCTGACGGTTTTAAACGTTAAAAAATCTCGGCTGAAACAAGCGCTTGCACAACAAACCTGAGCATCGGCCTGATCCATGAAAATGCGACGACGTATTCCGAAAAGAAAACACACACCCCTTCGAAAATTGTAGCCGCTACCCTTGAAAAGGAACGTCACGGAGGACGCCTGATGCCATCAGTTGCTCAATTCTTTTTGGTTTTCACCCTGCTCAGCCCCCTGCCCTTGGCGGTCGCCACCACCGTTCAGCGCTGTGAGGCTGCCAATGGGCGCATTACCTTCACCACACTAGGTTGTGCCGCGGGAGAGAATGTTTCACTTCAAGACGCCCGCGCCTTTACACCTGGCAGCACGATGGCGCTTATGCCGCCAGCCGAGCCCCGCGAAACATCAGGTATGAAAATCCGAAGCAGAGAGCCGACCGTGGTCGGTCAGGCGCAGGACAAGTGTGGAAACCTGATCAATGCCAGGGAGCGCCGGGAGGCAATCATCAATCAGCGAGTGATCGCCGGCATGAGCCAGCAAGACGTCGAAAGCGCCCTCGGCAAGCCAGACAGGATCAGTATTCGAAATTCAGCCACGAGCTACCGCTACGACACCCTGCGAGGTCGTAGTGCACAGGTGGAGTTCGACGAGAGAGGATGCACGAAAGGAAAAGCCAAATCCCGGACGGCAAAAAGCCCGCATTAAATGCGGGCTTTCTGTTGTATGGTGCACTCGACAGGATTCGAACCTGTGACCGCTCGGTTCGTAGCCGAGTACTCTATCCAGCTGAGCTACGAGTGCAATTTGTGTTTTTATACCAGATCACAACTGGTTGAAGCCAAGTTACTTACATTGCTGTAACTAACTCTTAAATGGTGCACTCGACAGGATTCGAACCTGTGACCGCTCGGTTCGTAGCCGAGTACTCTATCCAGCTGAGCTACGAGTGCATTTGTTGCCGCGCATTATAGGCCGTCTAATCTCTATGTCAAACACTTTTTCTAGTAATTTCAACAACTTACCGAAAAAGCCAGATTACAACGTACTACGCAAATAATGGCGGAGAACGGGGGATTCGAACCCCCGACACCCTTTTGAGGTGTACTCCCTTAGCAGGGGAGCGCCTTCGGCCACTCGGCCAGCTCTCCGCAACACGGGGCGTATATTAACCAGCTTCTTCCCCGTTTGCAAACATAAAAAACGATAAAAATTAATGGCTTGGTTCTTCGTCCTTCTCTTTCTTGATACGCAGGTAAATTTCTTCCCGGTGAACAGCTACCTCTTTGGGGGCATTAACACCGATGCGCACTTGATTTCCTTTGACGCCGAGCACGGTCACGGTGATTTCGCCATCACCGATAATCAGGCTTTCTGCACACCGACGAGTCAGAATCAGCATACCTTTCTCCTCACGCATTTCATTTCAGGGACAACAGTCTGCAAAAAAAAGGCACTCGACCCACAACCGGAGCGGTCGCAGCCCTACATGCCTGAGTATTGACTAGCGCGAGCAAAAGAACAGTCTCGGGGGGTCACGCCATTCAAAAAAACAAAAGGCGCGGTCAGACCGCGCCTTTTGGCAAACGCATCACTCGCCCTGGCGGGCCGGTGCGTCCAGTTCGAAAGCCGTGTGCAGAGCGCGCACAGCCAGTTCCAGATACTTCTCTTCGATCACTACGGAGACTTTGATTTCCGAAGTCGAGATCATCTGGATGTTGATGCTTTCCTTGGCCAGGGATTCGAACATGCGGCTGGCCACGCCTGCGTGAGAGCGCATGCCAACGCCGACGATCGACACCTTGGCGATCTTGGTGTCGCCCACGACTTCACGGGCACCCAGCTCGCCAGCGGTTTTTTCCAGCACGGCTTGCGCCGCCTGGTAGTCGTTGCGGTGCACGGTGAAGGTGAAGTCGGTGGTGTTATCGTGCGCGACGTTCTGCACGATCATGTCGACTTCGATGTTCGCGGCACTGATCGGGCCGAGAATCTTGAAGGCAACGCCCGGGATGTCTGGCACGCCACGGATGGTCAGCTTGGCTTCATCGCGGTTGAAAGCGATACCGGAAATGATCGGCTGTTCCATGGTTTCCTCTTCATCAATAGTAATGAGGGTGCCCGGACCCTCCTTGAAGCTGTGCAGTACGCGCAGCGGAACGTTGTACTTGCCGGCGAACTCGACCGCGCGGATCTGCAACACCTTGGAACCGAGGCTGGCCATTTCCAGCATCTCTTCGAAGGTGATCTTGTCCAGGCGCTGAGCCACGGACACCACACGCGGGTCGGTGGTGTAGACGCCGTCGACGTCGGTGTAGATCTGGCATTCGTCAGCCTTCAGGGCTGCCGCCAGCGCCACGCCGGTGGTGTCGGAACCGCCACGACCGAGGGTGGTGATGTTGCCGTGCTCGTCGACGCCCTGGAAACCGGCGACAACCACCACACGACCTGCCTTCAGGTCACCGCGAATCTTCTGGTCATCAATCTGCAAGATACGCGCTTTATTGTGCGCGCTATCCGTCAGAATCCGCACCTGGTTGCCGGTGTACGACACCGCCGGCACGCCGCGCTTGATCAGCGCCATGGCCAACAGGGCAATCGTCACCTGCTCACCGGTGGAAACGATCACGTCCAGCTCGCGCGGAACCGGTTGGCCGTCGCCACTGATTTGCTTGGCCAGATCGATCAGACGGTTGGTTTCGCCGCTCATTGCAGACAGCACAACCACCAGGTCATCGCCGGCATCGCGGAATTTCTTAACCTTGTCGGCGACCTGCTCGATTCTCTCGACAGTGCCGACCGAGGTGCCTCCAAATTTCTGTACGATCAAAGCCATTTCAAAGCCGCCTCTGCCCATGAAGGGCGCCCAAATAATCACTCAAACAGCGTTGCGGCCCACCACTAGACTGCGGGCCGCAAGTACTGCCTTATAGACCCTGCTCTACAAACGGAACGGTCAGGGCCAGTGCCGCATCCAGTGCGCCAGCGTCGGTACCGCCGCCTTGCGCCATGTCTGGACGACCACCACCCTTCCCGCCCACTGCCGCAGCGGCTTGCTTCATCAAATCACCGGCTTTGAGTTGGCCAGTCAGGTCTTTGGTTACGCCTGCAACCAGAACGACCTTTTCCTCATGGACACTGCCGAGCAGGATCACTGCGCGGCCGAGTTTGTTTTTCAGTTGATCGACCAGCGCCAGCAGCGCCTTGCCATCCTGACCGTCCAGACGCACGGCCAGCACTTTCACATCCTTGACGTCCAGCGCCTGGGCCGACAGATCGTCGCCCGCGGCACTGGCAGCCTTGGCTTGCAACTGCTCGAGTTGCTTCTCCAGCAGACGATTGCGCTCCAGCACAGCCGACAGCTTGTCGATCAGGTTATCGCGGCTGCCCTTGACCAGGCTGGCCGCTTCCTTGAGTTGTTCTTCCGCCGCGTTCAAGTAAGCCAGCGCTTGCGCACCGGTGACTGCCTCGATACGACGCACGCCCGATGCCACACCGCCTTCGCTGATGATTTTCAGCAGGCCGATGTCGCCGGTACGGTTCGCGTGGATACCACCGCACAGCTCGACGGAGAAATCGCCCATGCTCAGTACGCGTACGTTGTCGCCGTATTTTTCGCCGAACAGCGCCATGGCGCCTTTCTGCTTGGCGGTTTCGATATCGGTTTCTTCGGTTTCAACTTCGGAGTTCTTGCGAATCTCGGCGTTGACGATGTCTTCCAGCGCTTTCAGTTGTTCAGGCTTGATGGCTTCGAAGTGGCTGAAGTCGAAGCGCAGGCGCTGACTGTCGACCAGCGAGCCTTTCTGCTGAACGTGATCGCCCAGCACCTGACGCAATGCTGCGTGCAGCAAGTGAGTCGCGGAATGGTTCAGCGAAGTGGCGTGACGCACCTCGGCATCCACCTGCGCCTGAACTGGCGAGCCAACGATCAGGCTGCCCGAATCCAGCACACCGTGGTGCAGGAACGCACCGCCGGTCTTGGTGGTGTCGCGCACGTCGAAACGCGCAGCGCCAGCCTGGAGGAAACCGCAATCACCAATCTGACCACCGGATTCCGCATAGAACGGCGTCTGATCGAGAACGACCACGCCCTCTTCGCCTTCGCTCAACACGTCGACCGATTGCCCGTCCTTATAGAGAGCAACGATCTTGGCGGAACCGCTGTGAGCGGTGTAACCGGTGAATTCGGTGTCCACATCAACCTTGACCAGGCTGTTGTAGTCCATGCCGAAGGAACTGGCGGAACGGGCACGAACGCGCTGGGCTTCCATCTCACGCTCGAAACCTTCTTCGTCGATGGTCAGGCTGCGCTCGCGAGCGATGTCGCCGGTCAGGTCCATCGGGAAGCCATAGGTGTCGTAGAGTTTGAACACCACGTCGCCCGGCACCACGTCGCCCTTGAGCTCAGCCAGATCCTGCTCGAGGATCTTCAGGCCCTGCTCCAGGGTCTTGGCGAATTGCTCTTCTTCGGCCTTCAACACGCGCTCGATGTGCGCCTGCTGGGATTTCAGTTCCGGGAAGGCTTCGCCCATCTCGGCGACCAGGGCCGCGACGATCTGATAGAAGAAGCTGCCCTTGGCGCCCAGCTTGTTGCCGTGACGGCAGGCGCGACGGATGATCCGGCGCAGCACGTAGCCGCGGCCTTCGTTGGACGGCAGCACACCGTCGGCGATCAGGAAACCGCAGGAACGGATGTGGTCAGCCACGACCTTCAGCGAAGCCTGAGCGTCGTTGGTGCAGCCGATGGCCTTGGCCGAAGCGCTCAGCAGGCTCTGGAACAGGTCGATTTCATAGTTCGAGTGAACGTGCTGCAGCACGGCACTGATCCGCTCCAGGCCCATGCCGGTGTCGACCGACGGCGCTGGCAGCGGGTGCAACACGCCATCGGCGGTGCGGTTGAACTGCATGAACACGTTGTTCCAGATTTCGATGTAACGGTCGCCGTCTTCTTCCGGCGAGCCCGGTGGGCCACCCCAGATGTCGGCGCCGTGATCGTAGAAAATCTCGGTGCAAGGACCGCACGGGCCGGTATCGCCCATGGTCCAGAAGTTGTCGGAGGCGTACGGTGCGCCCTTGTTGTCACCGATGCGTACCATACGCTCGGCCGGAACCCCGATTTCCTTGGTCCAGATGTCATACGCCTCGTCATCGCTGGCGTAGACGGTGACCCAGAGCTTTTCCTTCGGCAGGTTCAGCCACTTGTCGGAAGTCAGGAAGTTCCAGGCGTAGCTGATGGCATCACGCTTGAAATAATCACCGAAGCTGAAGTTACCCAGCATTTCGAAGAAGGTGTGGTGACGAGCGGTATAACCGACGTTTTCCAGGTCGTTGTGCTTGCCGCCGGCGCGCACGCATTTCTGGCTGCTGACGGCGCGGGTGTACGCGCGCTTTTCCTGGCCCAGGAAGCAGTCCTTGAACTGGTTCATCCCCGCGTTGGTGAACAGCAGGGTTGGGTCGTTGCCCGGAATCAAAGAGCTGGAGGCTACACGGGTGTGGCCTTGCTCTTCGAAGAAGCGAAGGAAGGCTTCACGGATTTCTGCGCTTTTCATTAGGTTCTTCCACGGAGGCTGCGGCCAAAGGCCTGTTCGAAACGTCAACAGACGAAGCGACGGCAAAGGGCCGCATTATATCGGCCCTGCGCGCGGGGTACAGCGTGTTTATACGATAGAAACGGTCAATTGGAGTGCTAACGCTATCACTTGCGC
The DNA here is from genome assembly GCF_019947335.1 of Pseudomonas sp. BF-R-24. Taxonomy (NCBI): domain Bacteria; kingdom Pseudomonadati; phylum Pseudomonadota; class Gammaproteobacteria; order Pseudomonadales; family Pseudomonadaceae; genus Pseudomonas; species Pseudomonas sp. BF-R-24. The sequence continues at coordinate 8,751 of NZ_JAGYGG010000017.1, read as the reverse complement.
GAAAAGTCGACGAATGTCGCGACGACCTGCTCGATTTGCGCACGGCTGACGTCCATGTGCGTAACCATGCGCAGACGCGCGGCGGCACTGAGCTTGATCCCGCGGTTGGCGGCAAAGGCCTTGATGGCCTCGGCCTGGTCGCCCATCTGCACGTAAACCATGTTGGTCTGCACCGGCTCGACCTCGAACCCCGCCCCGCGCAGGCCTTCGGCCAGCAACTGCGCGTTGGCATGGTCATCGGCCAGGCGCTCTACGTTGTTATCCAGCGCATACAGGCCTGCCGCCGCGAGAACCCCGGCCTGACGCATGCCGCCACCGACCATCTTGCGCAGGCGCCGGGCCTTGCCGATCAGCTCGGCCGAGCCGCACAGCACCGAACCGACCGGTGCGCCCAGGCCTTTGGACAGGCACACCGAGACGGAATCGAAATACTGGGTGATTTCCCGGGCATCCACACCCAGCTTCACTGCCGCGTTGTACAGACGTGCGCCGTCAAGATGCAGTTGCAAGCCATGCTCGCGGGTAAAACTGCGCGCCCGTGCCAGGTATTCCAGTGGCAGGACCTTGCCTTGCATGGTGTTTTCCAACGCCAGCAAACGGCTGCGGGCAAAATGGAAGTCGTCCGGCTTGATCGCGGCAGCGACCTGCGCCAGGTCCAGCGAACCATCGGCCTGCACTTCCAGCGGTTGCGGCTGGATCGAGCCAAGCACCGCCGCGCCACCCCCTTCGTACTTATAAGTGTGGGCCTGCTGGCCGACGATGTACTCGTCACCGCGCTCGCAATGGGCCATCAACCCCAGCAGGTTGCTCATGGTGCCGGTCGGCACGAACAGTGCCGCGGCGAAACCCAGTCGCCTGGCCAGTTCGGCTTCCAGGTGATTGACCGTCGGATCTTCGCCATACACGTCATCGCCGGTGGCGGCCTTGGTCATTGCCTCGAGCATGCCGGCGCAAGGTTGGGTGACGGTGTCGCTGCGAAGATCGATAACACTCATGAATCTGGCCTCGGTAAGCAGGGGGAAATCCCTTTCAGGAAAGAATTACTGCGGGCATGGCGACGATTAATCAACCCTTGCGTAGGAAAAGGCCGATTAAACCAACGGAAAAGTCGATGACAATCATCCAAAAGGGGTCATGCGCATACCGCAAATATGTGATAAAAACGCTGCGCCGCCAAACATTTGGGCGGCAAAAACGTTCTCAGGGCGGGGTGCAACTCCCCACCGGCGGTAATTGCGCGCAATGCGCATAGCCCGCGAGCGCTTGGTGACAGCACGGCTTCGGCGGTGCCTGACAGCAAGGTCAGCAGACCCGGTGTGATCCCGGGGCCGACGGTCATAGTCCGGATGAAGAGAGAACGGGATTGACAACAAAGGGCCGTCCGTCGGCATTCGTGCGAGCGTGCGTACCCTCAAATCCCCTTCGATTCATAACGCCCTGTTTTTCACACAAACAGGAGTCAGAACATGCAACCCACCGCAATCGACAGCAAAAGCAAACACCATCAGGGCGAGCGCGTAGCGTTCATCCAGGCCTGCTGGCACAAGGACATTGTCGATCAGAGCCGTAAAGGCTTCGTCGCCGAAATGATTACCCAGGGTTATCAGGAATCCGACATCGATTTCTTCGAAGTCGGCGGCGCCTTTGAAATGCCCCTGCACGCCAAGTTGCTGGCCAAGACCGGTCGTTATGCTGGCATCGTCGCCGCAGCCCTGGTGGTGGACGGCGGGATCTACCGTCACGAGTTCGTCGCCCAGTCGGTGGTCAGCGGCCTGATGCAGGTTCAACTGGAAACCGAAGTGCCAGTGTTCTCGGTGTCCCTGACCCCGCACCACTTCCATGCCGGTGAAGAGCACCAGAAGTTCTTCTTCGAGCATTTCCTGCATAAAGGCCAGGAAGCGGCGAAGACTTGCGCGGATACGCTGATGAAGATCCGCTCGCTGCGTCGCAGTGAGCCGCGTGCGGTAGCTGTCTAAAGGCTAAGTGAGGTCTATGGCCTCACTCAAAACCAAATGTGGGAGTGGCGGTGCGACGATTCGACTTGCTCGCGAAAGCGGTGTAACAGTCACATCGATTCTGGATGTGCCACCGTTTTCGCGAGCAAGCCCGCTCCCACATTGGTTCTATGCTGAATTCAAGCCAGGTTTTCGTCGGTAGTCGGCACAACCAGGATGCCGGCACGCAAACCATTCTTCACCCTGGGGTTCGGGAAGATGATCCGGGCGCCCTCTTCCTCGATGATCCAGCGGGTGTTGGCAATGTCTTCCGCCAGCAGGTAACCCACTTCCAGCTCCGAAAAGTTCTCGATGTCCGCCGGCAGGTTCAGGCGGAAGCTGTCGCTGTGCTTGATGATTTCTCGCGCCACGCTGTACAGCTGCAAACCGTCCAGCGCGTCCTCAGTCAGTTCTGGTTCGGTGCCCTCGATGATCTGCTTGAGACGCTTCTCCAGCAGCGAGACGTTGACACCGTCGTTCTGACCGAACGGCCGCGCCTTGCCCAACTCCAGGGTAAAGGCCTCGGCACCCAGCTTGTCGTAGGTATAGGAGCTGAACACGATGGACGGCTTGTTCTGCAGCAACACCGCTTCCATGCCGGCAGCACGCAGGCGCGCCAGTTGCTGACGCGAATGCTGGCGGTCTTCCTTCCACGGGTACAAGGCGAACTGCTCGATTTTCGAGCCACGAATCGCCGTGTGCAGGTCGTAGTGCAGGCGCTGGCGATCCGGCAGGCTGAAGAAGCTGGCAGCCAAACGCTCCAGCTCACAGGCGCGCAGGGCTTCGCAACCGCTGCTTTGTTCGTGACGGCCATTGAACAGCCGATTGACGTCCTGCTCGACGAAACGCTCGCCCTTGCGAATCGCTTCCGGGTTGCCGAACAGGAACAGAATACGTGCGCGCGGCTTCAGATCGCCGCGGGCAATGTCGTGCAACAGGCGATCGAGCAACTCGATCGGCGCTGTTTCGTTGCCGTGGATCCCCGCCGACAGCAGCAGGTCCAGGCCATTGTCACGCGCTTCAGGTGGCCGGACTTCCAGCGCACCTTCGCTCAACCAGCGCATGCGCACGCCTTCGACAGTCAGTTGAGTCTTCTCCGCCGGTTCGCGGCCGGCGAGGGTCAGTTCAAGCAGTTTGCCGAGGGCGAGCATAGAGCGGTTTCCTTAGTGATCGTGGTTGCAGTCCGGACCGTGGACGTGTTCCTCGTCGTCACCGAGGTCAGCCGGTTCCATTTCCAGTTGCAGACTTACCAGATTAGTCGCCAATGGGCGCAACAGCAGGTTGGCGTACTCGGCGTCGCCTTCTTCGACGTCCACGCCGATCAGCAACTGGCCACGGCCGTCCTGCTGGATCCACAGCTCTTTACCTTGCCACAGGACCGCGACGCGGGTGCAGGACGTTTCCAGTTGCGTGCCGTCGGTGTCTTCAAGGATCAGCTGCAGGGTATCGCTCATGTCTTTACGCTCTCGTTTGAGATGAATCAGCGCGCTGCCGTAGAAAGCGGCGCGCCGTCGATCAATTGATCTGGAATGGATAAACCGCGCCCAGTTTAAGGATTTGCGTCAGTTCATCCAGTGCCGTCCGGCACTCAAGCAGCAATTGCGGGTCCGCCAGATCGTTTTCGGTCATGCGGTCGCGATAGTGCTTCTCGACCCATTCGGTCAGTGTGCCGTACAACGGTGCCGTCATGATAACCCCTGGGTTGACGGCCGCCAGTTCGGTTTCGTTGAGCGCGACACGCAGTCGAAGGCAAGCAGGGCCACCGCCGTTCTGCATGCTCTGCTTGAGATCGAAGACTTTCACTTCGCGGATCAGGCCGCCGGAGCTGGTCAAACCCTGCAAGTACTGCCAGACACGCTCGTTGCCACGGCATTCTTCCGGCACGATCAACAGCATGGAGCCGTCAGGACGCGACAGCAGTTGGCTGTTGAACAGGTAGGAACGAACCGCGTCTTCCACGCTGACGGCGGAACGTGGCACACACACAGACTGAAATTTCCCACCGACTTTGGCGAGTTTGCTCTGCAATTCAGCGAGCATTTTCTCGGTCTCGAGGAACGCGTCCTCGTGATAGAACAGCACTTCACCATTACCCACGGCGATCACGTCGTTGTGGAACACGCCCTGATCGATCACCGACGGGTTCTGCTGCGCGTAGACCACGCCGTCATCGCTCAAGCCATGCAAACGGGCAACGGCCTGGGACGCTTCGAGGGTCTGGCGCGCCGGGTACTTCTGCGGTGCCGGATAGCGGATGTCGAACGCACTGCGGCCGAACACGAAGAACTCGACACCGGCTTCGCCGTATTCACGGCAGAAACGCGTGTGGTTGGCCGCGCCTTCGTCACCGAATTGCGCCACGGCCGGCAAGGCGGCGTGGTGGGCGAAGTGTTTCTGGTCAGCGAACATCGCCCCCAGCACGCGGCTGGTGGTCGGGTGCTCGATGCTGCGGTGGTATTTGCAGTTGAGGTTGGCGGCGGTGAAATGCACGCGGCCATCAGCGGTGTCGGCGCTCGGGCTGACGGTCGCCGCGTTGGCCACCCACATGCTCGACGCCGAGCAACTGGCCACCAGCAGCGGCATCGCCTCTTTGGCAGCGCGCTCGATCACTTGAGCGTCGGTGCCGCCAAAGCCCAGGCGACGCAGTGCAGCCACATCCGGGCGCTCTTGCGGTGCCAGTACGCCTTGCTGGAAACCCATTTCCATCAGCGCTTTCATCTTTGCCAGGCCTTGCAGCGCCGCTTCCTTGGGGTTGGAAGACTGCTGGCTGTTGCTCTGGGACGCGACGTTGCCGTAGGACAGGCCGCCGTAGTTATGGGTCGGCCCCACTAGACCGTCAAAATTGACTTCATAGGATTTCATCAGCGAGGCTCCACGAGAATCTGTTGTTATAGGCTTCAGGTAACAATTGAGTAAGACCGGGTCGCGGCCTTCGCGAGCAAGCCCGCTCCCACAGGTTCAGCAGTGTTCACAAATTTTGTGTTCGACGCAGTCCTTGTGGGAGCGGGCTTGCCCGCGATGGGCATCACGCCATCTTCACGCCAGGCGTAAGGGCCGACGGCAACACCAGGCTCGGCGTTTCCAGTGAGGCCACCGGGTACGCGCAGTAATCCGCCGCGTAGTAAGCGCTGGCGCGGTGGTTGCCCGATGCCCCTACGCCGCCGAATGGCGCGCTGCTCGCGGCACCGGTCAGTTGCTTGTTCCAGTTGACGATACCGGCACGGCTTTCCAGCCAGAACTGCTGGTAACGCGCCTCGGAGTCCGACAGCAGGCCGGCGGCCAGACCGTAGGCGGTGTCGTTGGCTTCAGCGATCGCCGCTTCAAAATCAGCGTAGCGGATCACCTGCAGCAACGGGCCGAACAGCTCTTCGTCAGGACGATCGGCAACGGCGCTCACGTCCAGGATGCCCGGGGTCAGCAAGGCCGATTGAGCCTGAGGCTGAGTCATTTCCAGCAGCGCCACGGCGCCGTTGGCCAGCAGATGTTCTTGCGCATCCATCAACGCTTTCGCAGCGCCAAGGGAAACCACCGAGCCCATGAACGGCGCCGGTTGCTGATCGAAGGCTCCGACTGAGAGGGTCGAGCTGACCGCCACCAGGCGCGCCAGCAACGAGTCGCCCCAGGCACCTTGCGGCACCAGCAAGCGACGGGCACAGGTGCAGCGCTGGCCGGCGGAAATGAACGCCGACTGAATGATGGTGTACACCGCGGCATCGAGGTCGGCGACCTGATCGACCACCAGCGGGTTGTTACCGCCCATTTCCAGCGCCAGGATCTTGTCCGGACGACCGGCGAATTGCTGGTGCAGGTGATTGCCGGTGCGGCTGGAACCGGTGAAGAACAGCCCGTCGATGCCCGGGTTCGCCGCCAGGGCGATACCGGTTTCGCGAGCGCCTTGCAGCAGGTTCAATACACCGGCCGGCAGGCCAGCCTCGATCCAGCACTTGACCGTCAGCTCAGCGACTTTCGGTGTCAGTTCGCTTGGCTTGAACAGCACGCTGTTACCGGCCAACAGTGCCGGCACGATATGGCCGTTCGGCAGGTGACCCGGGAAGTTGTAAGGACCGAACACCGCCACCACGCCGTGGGGTTTGTGGCGCAGCACAGCGGTGGCATCGCCCAGCGGCCCGCTCTTCTCGCCGGTACGTTCGCGGTAGCTCTGCACCGAGATGGCAATCTTGTTGACCATGCTGGTGACTTCGGTCGCCGCTTCCCACAGGGGTTTGCCGGTTTCTTCGCCGATGGTATGAGCCAATTCGTCAGCGTGACTCTTCAGCGCAGCGGCAAAGGCTTCCAGCACCGAGATACGCTCTTCCAGGGTGCGCCGCGCCCAGTCCGGGAACGCCTGACGCGCCGCTTGCACAGCCGACTCGACCTGACCGGCGGTGGCTCCGACGCCGGACCACAGCACCTGCTGGGTCACCGGGTTCAGCGACTCGAAGGCTTCGCCCCCACCTGCCAGCCATTCACCTGCGATGTAAAGCGACTTCATTATTTCGACTCCCGAGCTGCGGACAACGCCACGGCGCGCACTTGATCGCCCGCGTTGAGTTGAAGACGTTTGGCGGTCAGCGGGTCGACCACCAGGGTGCCGGCGGCCAGACGTGCAGGCGCGGCAGTGATCCGGCAGTCCTCGCGCTTGCGGTTGTGAATGATGAATGGCGTGGCATCGTCACCCGGGGTGCCGACGGCCAGCACCAGCGCCTGGCTGTCGCGCACGGCGCGGATCTTGCCGGTTTCGCATTCGATCGCCGGGCCTGCGTCGAAGATATCGACGTAGCCCTGGTAGCTGAAACCTTCGCTCTTGAGCATGGCCAGCGCCGGCTCGGTGTCCGGGTGGACCTGACCGATCACGTTGCGCGCATCCGGCGACAGGAAGCAGGTGTACAGCGGGAATTTCGGCATCAGTTCGGCGATGAACGCCTTGTTGCCCACGCCGGTCAGGTAGTCAGCCTGGCTGAATTCCATCTTGAAGAAGTGCCGGCCCAGGCTTTCCCAGAACGGCGAACGCCCGGCCTCGTCGGAAACACCGCGCATTTCGGCAATGATCTTGTTGCCGAACAGTTGCGGGAATTCGGCGATGAACAGCATCCGTGCCTTGGACAGCATGCGACCGTTGAGGCCACTGCGGTAATCGGCGTGCAGGAACAGCGAGCACAGCTCGGAGTTGCCGGTCAGGTCGTTGGCCAGGAACAGCGTCGGGATTTCACGATAGATGTTCAGCTCTTGCGAAGCGCTGACCGTCAGACCGACCCGGAAGTTGTACCAGGGCTCACGCAGGCCAACGGCGCCGGCAATGGCGGAAATACCCACCACGCGCCCGTCGTCATCTTCGAGCACGAACAGGTAGTCCGCGTCGCCCCGCCCGGCTTCGCCGCGAAAGGTCTTCTCGGCCCAGCCGACCCGATGGGCCAGCCGCTCTTCGTTGGCCGGCAAGGTGGTCAGGCCGGTGCCGGTACTGCGGGCCAGGTCGATCAGAGCGGGTAAATCGCTGCTGCGTACGGGACGAACAATCATGCTATCTCCTCAAACGGGCCGCTTGCGCCACCCGTGAAACTTCGCTGCTTTCTAAACGAGCAATCAGGCCAGGTCGCTGTTAAACCGCGACCAGGCGCACGCTGGCACCCTCGCCGACACCCAGGGCTTCGGCCGCCTCCAGGTCCAGGGTCACCGGTTTGCCCGGCGCGTAATCGAGCTCGAGCATGACCGCGCGGTAATCCTGCAACTGGGCATTGGCAACCAGGTACTGGCGACCGACGCCTTTGACCGGCTCACCGATCTTCACCGGCACCACACGGCTCTGGGCGATCGAACGGATCCCCGAGACACGGGCATGCAGGGTCGGGCCACCGTCGAAGATGTCGATGTAGTGATCGGTCTCGAAACCTTCGCGCATCAGAATGTCGAAGGTGATCTGCGCGCGCGGGTGCACCTGGCCCATGGCTTCTTGAGCGGAGTCCGGCAGCAGTGGCACGTAGATCGGGTAATGCGGCATCAGTTCGGCAAGGAACGTACGGCTTTTCAGCCCGCACAGACGCTCGGCTTCGGCGTAGTTGAGGTCGAAGAAGTTGCGGCCGATGGCATCCCAGAACGGCGAGTCGCCGTTTTCATCGCTGTAACCGACGATTTCGGTCACCACGGAATCGGCAAAACGCTCCGGATGGCTGGCCACGAACAGCAAACGGCCACGGGAGTTGAGCTCCGACCAAGGCGACCCCACCAACTCGCGCTGCACATAGAAGCTGGTCAGCAAGCTGTTGCCGGTCAGGTCGTGGCACTGGGAGAGCACGTGAATCTTGTTGTGAATCTTCAGCTCGCGGGAAGCGTGCACGAAGGTTTCGTTGCGAAAGCTGTAGAACGGCTCGGAGTAACCGGCCGACGCCACGATGGCCGAGCAACCGACCAGCTTGCCGGTGGTGGAGTCTTCGAGGACGAAGAAATAGCTTTCCTCACCGTTGAAACTCACTTCGGCGGCGAACGACGCTTCGCTTGCCGCGATCTTGTCGCTCAGGCGCTCAACGTCATCCGGCAAGGAAGTGACACCAATCGGACTGTCCGCAGCCAGACGCTGTACCTCGCCCAGATCAGCCATTTGCGCGGGGCGCATCACCAGCATGGTGTCACTCCTTAATCTCAGAACTTACAGAAAAAAATCCCGGGCCATCTCCGCAGGAGACTGTGGGAGCGGGCTTGCTCGCGAAAGCGGTGGGTCAGACAGCAAAAATGTTGACTGATACACCGCTTTCGCGAGCAAGCC
>NZ_JAGYGG010000016.1:0-129138 GCF_019947335.1 Pseudomonas sp. BF-R-24 | reverse complement strand
GAGCACTCGCAAGCCACGCTCAATGAAGTCGCAAGGCAGCTAAATAGCCGCCCTCGGAAAACACTAGACTACGAAACACCCGCTGAACGATTTAGCCAATCTGTTGCGTCGACCGGTTGAATCCACAACCCATAGCTGCCGGTGGGAGCCGACAGAAACCCGCGAAAAGCAGACTGAGTCGCCGCATCTTTCAAAGACACTCTCCAAGCTCTGAAAATAGCGTTTTCAGAATTTACTGGCGATAACTGTATTGCGCCGCTGAGTCGGCGATTGGAGGCATCCAAGTTGGGGCAGCTCTACGCGCAGTTACCTGGATCAGGGGCTCGTCTGCGGTGCGTGCCTGTTGTCGCGACGGTTCCAGCATGTGTCAAAAACATCGTGGCTTTCACTCAGGCATCTAAACTTGTCTGTTGGGACAGGCTTAGTTAAACGTGAATTGAGTCGCGGTGACTGGTTAGTAACGATCCTGCTGTCGCGTTCTGCCGCGCCCCCATGCTTAAACCATCGCTAAGCAGTAGTAGGGCCGTTCGCGACACAATCGGAGCGCAATCATGCTGAACCTGTCGCAGCAACTTCACCCCTTGGCGCATCGCGCGACGCGCTTGCGGCTGATCATCGTTGGACTGGCGACAATTCTCTGGGCCATGCACATCGGCCCGGCTCTTGCCGCTGATGCGGTCAAATTCTCAGAGACACCGCCCTCGGAGACGCTCACCGTCGATCCGAGTGAGATCCAGAAGCCGTGGACCGGTGATCTTGAGGCGATGAAGGAACGGCGGATCATTCGCGTCCTCACGATCTATAGCAAGACCTTTTACTTCGTCAACAAGGGCACCCAGCGCGGCGCGACCTACGACTGGTTCAGTGTGTTCGAGAAGGAACTGAACCAGAAAATGGCGCCTTCAAAGTCGGAGGCAAAGAAACATCTGAAGGTTCAAGTGGTCTTCGTCCCGGTTAGTCGGGACCAACTACTGCCGGCGCTAGTTGCCGGGAAGGGCGATATAGCTGCGTCCAACCTCACCATTACCCCAGGGCGACGGGAACTGGTGGACTTCTCTGTGCCCGCGTATACCAATGTCAGCGAAGTGATCCTGTCCGGTCCCGCTTCACCACAGGTCGTCAGCATCGACGATCTGGCGGGAAAGGAGGTATTCGTTCGCAAGTCTTCCAGCTACTACGAGAGTCTGGTCGAGCTAAACAAGCGCTTTGCCGCAGAAAGTCGGCCTCAGGTGACCATCAAGTTGGCGCAGGAGGAGTTGGAGGACGAGGATCTGGTCGAGATGCTGAATGCCGGACTGCTACCACTCATCGTCATGGACAAGCACAAAGCGGACCTCTGGAAGCAGGTATTTCCCAAGGTAACGGTCCACGAAGGGATTGCCGTCCGCACGGGGGGAGAAATTGCCTGGGCGATACGGAAGGGGAGCCCGCAACTCAAAGCTGCTGTTGATGACTTTGTCGTCCGTCACGGAAAAGGAACCAAGACGGGAAATATGATTCTGGTGCGCTATCTGAAGAGCGCAAAATACATCAAGGACGCGGCATCCACGTCGGAGCGGAAGAAGTTCCTCGATTTGATTCAGTTCTTTAAGCAGTACGGCGACAAGTACAGTGTCGACTGGCTGCTGATGGCTGCTCAGGGATACCAGGAGTCGCGGCTTGATCAATCCGTTCGAAGCCCTGTGGGAGCCATCGGCGTGATGCAGGTCATGCCGGCGACAGGCAAGGAGCTGAAGGTAGGTGATATCAGGCAAACCCAGTCGAACATCGAGGCTGGAGTCAAGTACATGCGGACGATGATAGACAGGTACTACGGTGACGAACCGATGACCGAGTTGGATAAGGTCCTGTTTACCTTCGCGTCGTACAACGCCGGTCCCGCCCGAGTTGCCCGATTGCGCGAGGAAGCCGCCAAGCGCGGGCTGGATCCCAACATCTGGTTCCATAACGTCGAGTACGTTGCTGCCGAGCGAATCGGCGCGGAGACAGTGACTTACGTCAGCAACATCTACAAGTACTACATTGCCTATCGGCTGATCATGGAAGCGCGGGAGGCGAAGCAGCGCGCGGCGGAAGGGATCATGGCTGAGCCTGAGTAGGACTGCTGCGTAGTTCGTGTGCAGCGGGAGCAATTGTGGGCGCGGGCATTGATATTCGGGCCCCGGCGAGAGCCCGATAAAGCTCCGGTGTGCTTGACCGGTTCGAAGTGCGTTCTGGCGAATCGACCTGGGGCCCCGGTGCACGTCGCACCACGGCGTTGAGGTTCAGCCTATCGAGGAGGGAAGACGATGAGAGCATTGCGAATGAGTACGTTGGTAATGGCGGCATGCATGACCCTGGCGACGGCATCGGGCATTACCCGTGCCGAAGAGGTTGCCATGATCACCGGCGAGCAATGGACGCAGTCGTCGGAGCAGCTCAAGAAGGTCTATCTCATCGGCATCGCCAACGCTTATCAGGTGGAGAGGGCCTACTACGGGTCGAAGCCGCCGTCCGATGAGCAGAGCCTGATTCCGCGTTTCGGCAAGGGCCTGAAGGGCCATACGCTCGACAGTGTGCGCGAAGGGCTGAACCAGTGGTACGCCGCCAATCCCGACCGCGTGAAACGGCCCGTCATCGAGACCATCTGGTTCGAGATGGTCTTGCCCGGACTGAAACAGAATAAGTAGCGGAGGTGAACATGAAGAGGTTGCAATTGTTTGCCGCAGTCCTCACCGCAGCGGGTGTGATCGGCTGCACCTCGATGTCCGCTCAGCAGCAGGGGACGGTGAGTGGTGCGGCCATCGGTGCTGCGGCCGGCGCTGGCATTGCCGCGATCTCCGGTGGCAGTGGATGGACCGGCGCAGCGGTCGGTGCCGTCGCCGGTGGGGTTGCCGGCAACATCAAAGGTAGCAGGCAGCAGAAGTAGACGGGCCAATCCGCGCTATGGCAGGGGCCTCCCTCTGACATCGATCATCGGCAGGCCCAATCAGCCGCGCTCCACCTCGACACCGGGGGGAGGCTGTACCCTTCAGCTCGTCGCGTCGCCCTGAAGCAGCGGCGCAGCAGATCGAGAGTTCCTACTTGCGCAGGCAATGGCCTGTTTCCAGCAGCGGGTTCTGCCCCCCGAGCTCGACATTGTCGAGCCGGGCTTGCGCGAGCGAGTTGTCCTGCGACAGCGCGATGATAGACAAAAAAAGGGGACAATTATTTCCGTACTCCAAACGTCCACTACTGGCCGAATAGCAACGGACTTTCCTCGACCGTCGCGGTGGTGGATCAGGGATAGATCATTACTATCAATCAGAAGCAGACATTGATTAGCGGCAGCTAATGGCCGATTTCTGCCTGTCACCAAGGGCAGCAACCGACCCAGAACGGACATTCGCCGTTTAGCAGAAAAATGCCCAGGCCTTGGCCATACATTTCAGCGGCCTGTTTCGGCGCATTCAGATTTTTTCGATTTCAAAAACCAGGCTCGCTGGCATCCCTGGCGCATCATCCAGCACCCCACAACGTTGCATTCCAATCTTCTCCAGAACCTTGATGGAGGCGGTGTGATCCGGTCGAACCACAGCCCAGATGCGCTCGTTGCCCGGCGTGGTGAAGGCAAGGTTCAGCGCGAACTTGCCCATTTCTGTTGCGTAGCCTTTGCCCCAGGCCACGCTGGCGAAGCGGTAGCCAACATTTAGCCGCAGGTCACCCAGATAGTCGTAATAGCCCACTCCGCCAAAGCCAATGATGTAATCCGGAGATGCTTTTTCCGCGATAGCCCACCATCCAAACCCCTGTTGGGTCCAGTGCTCGATCCAGGTGGATAAAAGAGCTTCGGCTTGATCTGTAGTTCTCATCGGTCCTGCCGGATTGAAGAGCTGGGTTTGAGGATCGCTGTAAATTTCGAAAAGGCGAGTACCGTCACTCAGTTCAGGTTTTCTGTAGATCAGGCGGGCGCTGGAGACAGGCATGTTTTATGGCTCGATGGTCTGGCGTGCAGCAAACCTACCACAATCGTGGGGTTTTCTTTGAGTCCTTGGCTCTAGAACGGCAGAGTTATGGAAACTCGTGAGTCGCTGCGCGGTTGCACCCTCTAGTGGTGCATGTGGACTTTATTCGCGCAGCGTCGGGCCGTCGTCGATCACGATGATTTCGCCCCGGATCGGCAAAAAGCCGTCCCAGTTGACGTTCACTTTTGCACCTTACAAGAATCGGGAGAGGTCCACTTGTCCCAAGCTGCTTTAGTGTAATCAAAGTATCGGGATTTTTTGCCAGCCGAAGGGACGGTTGCGGGCTGTCCTGCCGCGATGGTCGTAACAGCCAGCTCCCCGGCGCTCGATGCACCCGTTTTCGTCCTTTCGCCAGCGACTGCAATTGGCCGATTGCTGCCTGCCACAACCGGCTGCAATCGAACCATAGAAGACGTTCACAGGTCGAGAAAGTGGAGGCCGATCACACGCTACGGATGCCTTTAGCCCGTTGTATCCAGCCATCTCGAAACCAGCAGGGCCAGCTTTCAGGCTGCTCCAGTGGAATCATATGGCCACATTCCTCCACCACCTCCATGCAAGCTCCTGGGATTTCATCACACAACTCCTGTGCCTCTTCAGGCAGTCTGAGTTTATCCTGCGCACCTGCAATGATCAGGGTCGGGCACTGAATATTGCATGACGCGATGTCGTCCTTAACCAAGAGGGATTACCTAGCAAACACTTCATGACCCATTCGCGTGTCCATGTCACGAATACGGCCGATCAAGACGTTGTCGTTTGCACGCTGCGGGTGCACCGACTTGGCAATCTAGGCCGAACTCAACCCGCGAAATTCCCCCTGTGCAGATGTCTTCACTGCGGCTTGCTTGAGTTGCTGCTGCATAGGCGTGTCTGGGCGTAGTGACATCGCAATCAACACTAAACCCACCACACGGTCAGGGAATTGTTTTACGAGCGACCTTGCGACATAGCCGCCCAATGAAAGGCCGCCCAGGACGAATCTCGAAGGTGCGCCGTCTGCGATGACCTGAGCAATTTGAGCAATAGTTTGTCCATGGAGCATGGTTTCAGGCCAGGTGGCGCTCGATCCACCGCAGATCGTGATCCGCACCCGGCAACACGTGCAGTTCGGCGCGTGGCCGCAGTGCGCAAGGCGCTGACCCACGCGAATCGGGCTGAGCGGAGCTGAATCCCCCATAGTCGTTCCGTAAGCATAAGGCGATAACCAGTGATTGACGCTTATACTTATATAAGTATAAGCTCGAAAAACTGAAAATCGTCGGCACCTCCATGAGGGGCAACACGTGGTTTCGAGGGGCAAAATGGCTATTAAGCAATGTTCGGTCTTGATTGTCGGATGTGGTCCTGCGGGGATGGCAACGGCAATTCTATTGGCGGACCAGGGAATCGATTCCCTGATCGTGGAAAGAAGAGGTGAGCTTCATGGCGAACCCCAGGCGCATGTCATCAGTGCTCGAACGCGCGAAATCATGGCCGAGATGGGGTTGTCCGAAGCGCGTATGGGCTCTGTTGAAAGTCATGCCTTGGTCAAGGGCGCTTTCATCAACTGGCGCAGCCAGATATCCGGTCCTGATCTGGCTTGCATCGACATTTGGCAAGATGACTATGCCGCCCAATATGCAAGATCCAGCCGCTTCCCTGTGACAAACATTCCACAACATCACTTGGAAAAGTTGATGTATGTCGAAGTATTGAAACGCCCACAGATCAACGTGCTTTTTAATACTCGCTGGGAAAGCTGTGACGATCAGGGTGACGGTGTTTCTTCAGCGGTGATTCATCAGCTCACCGGTGACAAACATACAATCAAGAGCCGATTCCTGATTGGCGCGGATGGTGCGAGTAGCGCAGTACGTCGTCGAATCGGGATCACGATGGACGGCGAAACCGGTGTGGCACATCTCATGTCGATCAGTTTCGAGGCTGATATGAGGAGGCATATTCAGAAGCCGACCTTGATCTACTGGCTGATGAACCCTCGCGCGCCGGGAGGGCTGATTGTTCATGATCCGGCCGGTCTAGCGGTATTCATGACGCCCTATTCGCCCCCAATGGAATCGCCCAAGGACTTTCCACGCGCACGCTGCGAACGAATGCTCAAGGACGCCTTGGGTGATGACAGCATCAAGGTGAAGATCCGGGCCATTTCGAGTTGGGTCATGCAGTGCCACGTAGCCGAACACTACAGCAAGGGCTCGGTTTTTCTGGTGGGCGACTCGGCACACCGCTATCCGCCGACCGGCGGGCTGGGGCTCAACGCCGGAGTGGCGGATGCACACAACATTGCCTGGAAGTTGGCAATGGTGCTCAAAGGCAAAGCGGGTCGCGAGCTTCTGGCTACCTACGGTGCAGAGCGGCGTCCGGTTGCTCTCGAGAACGGAAGGGTCAGCCTGAACAATCACCAGAAGATGAACAGGGTGATGGAGGCTGCGGGGCTCGATGGCAATGACTTGTCGACCTTGGCCAAGGTGCGCTCCAACGCGCTGGCAAGGATGGCGCCGCTATGGGTCAAGAACTCGATCAAGGCATTGTTGTTCGGACGAATTTCAGCACGTCTGGATCAGGTTGGGAATGCGGCGAGCGGCAAGTGGCGCCAGGAGAAACAAAAAGTCCAGCACGCCGCCGATCAGCAGTTCGAGCACTTCAATGTGATTGGGCTGGATCTGGGGCACGTGTACGCCAGCAACGCCATTTTTGCGGATGCAGGCAAGCCGCCGCGTCCGGAAAATCCCGTCATTCAGTACGTCCAGAGTTTCTGTCCGGGTGCGCGAATGCCGCATTTCAAACTGCGCAACATTATCGGCGCGATCTCTTCCCACGAGCTGGTTTCAGCGTCCCGGTTTCTGCTGTTGGGCTATGGCAACGCTGGTGGTTTGGTACAGGGGCTTTCCCGTGAGCTCGCTTCAAGTATCGGCTACGAGGTCCGCGGCTGTGATCTGGAAAAGCACACAGATGCCGCTGAGTTGGCGATGATCCTGGGGTGCAACGACAACCTCCAGGATGCGCTGATTCTGGTTCGTCCTGATGGTCATATCGGCTGGCGTGGTGCCCTGGGTACCACTGAGAACCCGCAGCACAGCCTGCTCGCAGTACTGGGAGCAATGCTGTGCAAAGACTTCACGGCAAATCGACTCGACAGCGATCCGCAGGTTGGCGCAATGCAGGTGTATTCCTGATGGAGACCCGGAAAATGAGCTCTTCGGCGAGGGGAGTGCAGTCACCTTCAGTGATCGTCGTCGGTGCTGGCTTGGCGGGCATGCTGGCCGCAATGTTGTTGTCGAAGTTCGGTATTCGCTCGATGGTGCTCGATGCTGGCAGTGGGGACGACCATCCCAGAAGCTCCGTATGGTCGGCTCGAGTCCTTGAAGTGATACGTGCGATAGATTCGGAGCTCGCAGATGGGCTGCGTGAGCTGAGCGCCCCCACACTCAAGTTGCGCTACATCACCTGGTGTACGTCGTTGGCTGGACATGAGCTGGCCAAGCTCGCGCCCGTAGGCAACGATCCTGTCTATACGGTTCAGTTGCTCTCTGCCAGTCCGTGCCGGCCCCTGCACATCTCCCAGAATGTCGTCGAAGCGCAACTCATGACCAGGTTGCGTGCCGATCCAAACATTCAGTACCTGGAACATACACGCATCGAATCGCTTGAGCAGCGCGATGGCGTGTGTACGGTCGGATACGTCGCAGTGAACGGTGTACGCGGCAGTCGCCAGGCTGATTTTGTCCTGGCGGCGGACGGCAGCAACAGCACGGTTAGAAAGCTGTTGCAGGTTGAAAGTACGGAAACCGACGTGCAGCCGGTTCTCCAGATCCACTTTCTGGCCGACCTTTCTGCTTATACCTGCACTAGACCAGGTCCGCTGTACTGGATCATTAACGCCAGGATTGTCGGGACACTGACAAACCATACGAACCAAGAACACGAGTGGGTGCTGACCACCGCTTCGGTTCCGGATCTGCTCAGTGCGCAGGATCTCACTGTCGCGGATGCCCGGCAGATGGTATGCGCGGCGATTGGCACAAACAACGTCTCGGTCGAAATCAAGAGCGTACGGCCGTGGACGATGTCGCTGCGTCATGCGCGGACCAACCGTGCGGGAAGGGTTTTTCTACTTGGTGACGCCGCCTGGGGCTTGACGGCAATGGGCGGGTTCGGGATTTGCCAGGCCGCAGCGGATGCGAGTTCAGTTGCCTGGCGAGTAGCCGCGTATCTAGGCGCAAGTCCCTCGACGGCACTCGTGGAGCTGTTGCTTGAATCATTTGAGCCTGAAAGGCGTCAGCAATTTGAGGTCCTGGCTGAGTACACCCGTGACCTGACGGTACTTTCCGAAAAGGTGATACGCGCTGCCGGGCTCGATCCCTCGGGCATTCAAAAGATTCAGAAGCTGGCTAGGTTTCCCTTGTTCAGGCTGTTGAGTGCCAACCAGCGCAAGCGTCTGCTGGGCTTGATCCTTGGCAAGGGACTTCAAGGGCTGGAGCGTCTGGAGCAGGCGTCACTCTGCGGTGAACGAGCCAGGAAAGATGTGGCATTCGCCGTGGCCCTGCAGCAAGAAGTCTACCTCAGCATGGGGGCGGACTTGGGGTATGTGACAACCAGTGGTTTTCTCTCGGTTGACACGGAATTACCCGCTCCGGGACACCCCAAGGCACGCACGAACTACGACCCCATCTGCTGGCCTGGTGCCCTGTTGCCCCATGTCTGGTCAACGGACACTGATGCTGAATTTTCTTCTCGCGATCTTGTGCGCCAGGCACCGATTACCTTGGTGTGTTGGGGGGATTTTCAAGTCGATTGGCAAGTGGCTGTCGACGAGATTGAGGTTCGATACGGCATTCGTATGGTGGTACCGCTCATCTGCGCCAAGGCGCAAGCCGATTTTTCCATGCACGCGGATGCATTCGAAACAACCTTCAGCATCCCCCTTGAGGGTGCACTGGTTGTGCGGGGTGATGGGGTGGTCGTCAGTTCGCTGCGAGGCGTTGGTTTATCGAAAGCACTCATGCTGGAACAGGCATTTGTCGCACTCATGGCAACACATCAGCAGGTCAGCCTACCTGCATCAAAGGAGAACGTATCGTGAACGTTACGCAGTTTCCCATCGCCTGTCCTGATACTGATGCGATACCACCGAAAAAGCTGGCGCACATCGTCCTGACGACGCGGTGCTTTGAAGAGAAAATTCACTGGTGGCAGGTGGTCCTGGGCGCCAGGATCATGTTCAGGAACGAGTTGCTCTGCTTCCTCTCCTATGATGATGAACATCACCGGGTCGCCCTGATCAATACACCGAATTACTCGCCGAAAAAGCGCGAAAGTATCGGCATGGATCATGTCGCCTTTACCTTCGCTGGCCTGGGCGATTTGCTCCACTCCTACGAGCGATTGAAGGCAGTGGATATCAAGCCGGTCTGGTGTATCAATCATGGCCCGACGACTTCCCTCTACTTCATTGATCCGGATGGCGCACAGGTTGAGTTGCAAGTCGACAACTTCACTTCTGAGGAGGAACTGGCCGAGTTCTTTGCCAGCGGCGCCTTTGAGCAAAACGCTATTGGCGTCGAGTTCGACCCGGAATTGATGCTTCAGGGGTTCAAAAGCGGATATCCGGTTCCCGAACTGCTCAAGCAGGGCGAAGTCAACCGCATGCGGCACATCGCGCCCAAATCCTGATGGTGCTTTAGCGCATAAGGTCGGATGAGGCTTGGCTTTTGCCCGGCCCGCCGATGCGTGCATTTCGTAGATCCAGAACCAACTGCCAAAGGACGATGCCTTGTGAAGCTTTGCACTTTTTCAACTGGACACATTCATGCGCACCTAGGGTTGCTCGGCACATCGGGAAAGGTGCTGGATGTCACGGCCCTGAGGGCCGCCGATAAGCGCTTCGCGACAATGCAGGCGCTCATTGAGGCCCAGGATGAGACGCTGCCGTTGCTGAGAGCGCTACTGGAGCAGAAAGATGTTCCACTGGACTGTCTCTATGCACAGAGCGACATCAGTTTTCTCCCACCGCTGGAACCGTCGCAGATTCGCTGCTTCAGCGTGTACGTGCAACACATGAAGAACGCTTTCGCGCAGGTCATCAGGAACACTAGGGGGTTCTTACCCAACCTGCTGCTTGTGCATCTGGGCCTGATGAAGATACCGAAGTATTTCTTCGAGTCCCCAGTCTATTACAAGGGTGCACGGCTCAGCCTGTCGGGTCACCAGAGTGAAATTCGCCGTCCACGGGCAGGCTGTCGGCTCGACTATGAGGCAGAACTGGCCCTGGTGATTGGCACTCGTGGCAAGAACATCGCCGAGCGGGATGCTATGAAGCATGTGTTTGGCTATCTGATCTTCAATGACTTTTCCGAGCGCACCCAGTTGCTCAAGGAAATGCAGAGTCGCCCGAGCGCCGGCCCGGCAAAGGGCAAGGATTTCGATGGGAGCAATGCCCTGGGACCCTGGCTGGTCACTGCCGATGAAATCATCACCCCGGGCAACCTTGCGGTACAGGTTCGAGTCAACGGTCGGGTGGTCGGCCAGGGTTCCACAAACCAGATGACCCATTCAATCGAAAAAATCGTCAGTTACGCCTCTTGGTCGGAAACCATTTTTCCAGGGGAAATGCTCGCAACGGGCTGCGTACCGAACTGTGCCGGAATCGAACACTGGCGTTTCCTCGAGGACGGCGATCGGGTCGAGATCGATATTGAAGGTCTTGGTTCGATGGTCAATAGGGTTCTGCCGGTCCAGCCCGATCAGCATGGTCTGAACTGGTAGGCACTACCCTCTCAGCCGGAAGCGATAGCGCCGGTCTTGGATCAGTTATTTGAATCATTGAGTGAGATTCCTCGGGCACAGGCTGGCTGCTGTTTGTCGGTCGGCTCGGGAACGTCAATGTGCGGCTCGCCCCCTAAATATCAGGATAGATATGAACACTCATGTAATTGCTGATCAGTTTAAGCCCGTCAGTCTCGATCACAAGTTTACCCTCGAGCAGGGCAGGGTCTATCTCACAGGGAATCAGTCACTGGTGCGTCTTGCGCTTGATCAGCGACGTCGGGATACGGCTAAAGGCTGGAACACCGGTGGCTTTATCTCGGGGTACCGGGGCTCGCCCCTCGGTCGCTTTGACATGGAACTTTGGGCTACCGGTTCATTGCTCAAGGCCGCCAACATCCATTTTATGCCGGGTTTGAATGAGGAACTGGCGGCGACTGCCGTATGGGGTACCCAGTATGTGGGCACGTTCCCGCAGGCGACAGTCGATGGGGTGTTCTCCATCTGGTATGGCAAGGGACCTGGTGTCGATCGTGCGCTGGATGCACTCAAGCATGCCAATTACGCAGGCACCAGTTCCAGAGGCGGCGTGCTGGTGATGGCAGGTGATGATCACAGCGCAAAATCATCGACCATCGCCCACCAGTCCGACTTTTCCCTGATTGCCGCCGGTATCCCGGTTTTGTACCCGGCAACGGTGCAGGACATTCTGGATTTCGGCTTGCTGGGTATCGAGATGTCGCGAGCCACCGGATTGTGGGTGGGACTTAAGCTGGTCACTGATGTCGTAGAGTCCGGCGCCGATGTCGAGATCGGCAAGTTACCCTCTATACCCTGGGCACCCGCGGAAGAAGTTCGGCGACTCAAGCCCTTTGAGCACGCCCTCAATGTCGAACAGAGCTTGACCACCCGACGCCTGCCATCGGCTGTGGAGTTTGCACGGCGATCGGGGCTCAACCGCATCGAGTGGCAATCCCCTGCGCCAACTATCGGCATCATTTCCGCAGGCAAGGCCTATAGCGACACGATGCAGGCCTTGCAGCGCCTGGGGGTCACAGCTGAAAGTCCGGCAGGCCAACAGCTGCGTGTGCTCAAGGTCGGCATGGTTTGGCCGCTTGATGATGCAATCATCAGGGAGTTTGCCACTGGCCTGGGGGATATCCTCGTCGTTGAGGAAAAGCGTCCTTTGCTTGAATCACAAACCAAGTCGATTCTTTACGATGCTCAACTGCTGAAACCGCCGGTTATTCGCGGGAAATTCGTCGGTTCCAGCGAGTGGTCCGTGGAGCGTGGGGAGGCGGTCCTGCCCATCAATAACGAACTCTCCGTACAGAGCATCATGGAATCGCTGGCCGGGTTGCTCGGTATCGATCTACCGCCAGTGGCTGCCCACGCCTGTGACCCGAGCGAGTTCCCTTTGCGTAAACCGGGGTTTTGTTCCGGTTGTCCGCATAGCACGTCAACCAGGTTGCCGGAGGGCAGTCGTGCCTTGGCGGGCATTGGTTGTCACACCATCGCCATGCTGAATAACCCCGAAACGACAAACACCGTGTCGCAGATGGGAGGCGAGGGCGTGATGTGGCTAGGTCAGGAACCCTTCACTGACGAGCCACATGTGTTTGCCAACATGGGTGACGGCACGTATTTCCATTCGGGGGCTCTGGCTATCCGCCAAGCCGTCGCCGCAAAAGCCACCATGACCTACAAGCTGTTGCTCAACGGCTTCGTTTCGATGACCGGAGGGCAGCCCATTGATGGCGAACTTGGTGTCGAAAAGGCCTTGGCCCTGATGCTTGCCGAAGGGGTGAAGAAAGTCGTTATTGTGACCGATGATCTGGATGCCTATGAGCAACGGCGGGCGACGCTGGGGGTCCCTGTGTATGACCGCGCCGATCTGGAGCAGGTCCAGCGCGAACTACGCGAGTACCCAGGCGTGTCGGTCATCCTGTATGACCAGGCGTGTGCCACAGAGCGGCGCCGATTGCGCAAACGCGGCAAGCTTCCGGACCCCAAGGTTCGTACCTATATTCACCCGGAAGTCTGTGAGGGCTGTGGCGACTGCGGACAGGCGTCGGGTTGCCTGTCCATTGAGCCGCTGGAGACACCCCTGGGCCGCAAGCGGCAGATAAATCAGAGTTCCTGCAACAAGGATCTCACCTGCGTCAAAGGCTTCTGCCCGAGCTTTGTGACACTCGAGGGGGCCGATTTGCCTCGCAACGGAAGCAGTGGCGCGAAGCTCAAGATTCCCGCGCTGCCAGCCCCCCGAATCCCCGTCGATTTTCCTCCGACCTCGCTACTGGTGGCGGGCATAGGCGGTACGGGGGTCGTGACCATTGGCGCGCTGTTGACCATGGCCGCCCATATGGATGGCAAGGCCAGTAGCTCTCTGGACCTTACCGGGCTGTCGCAAAAGTATGGCGCGGTTGGCTCGCACATTCGCCTGGCGTGCAGTCAGGATGCTCTGCACAGCGCGCGAATAGGTGACCAGGAGGCGCAGGTCATGATTGGCTGCGACTTGATCGTTGCCGCCAGTGATGAAAGTGTTTCTCGCCTGGATCGTGACCATGCATTTGCCGTGGTCAACAGCGGCGTTGTGCCCACCAGTGATTTCTCCCGAAATCCGGACTGGCATGTCGATGAGGCCAAGCTACGCGGCCGCTTGCAGCAACTGCTAGGGGAGCGTGTCGAGTTCATGGATGCCCGGCACATGGCGTCTGCATTACTCGCTGACGAGATCCTGGCCAATATGATGCTGTTCGGGTTTGTCTGGCAGCGCGGACTGATTCCGGTGTCCCTGGCGTCGATCGAGAAGGCCATACAACTCAATGGTGTGGCCATTGAGTCAAACCTGAAGGCCTTTGCGCTGGGGCGCTGGGCTGCACATGACATCAAGGCGGTGAGTCGCGAGGCCCTTCCAGCCGAGCCGGTAAAGGTTGTCAGCATTGGCAATGAGACGCCGGCAAGCATTATTGCCGATCGACAACAGAGACTGCTGCGCTATCAAAACCAGCGCATCTGTGACGGCTACTCGCAAATGCTTGGGCGACTGAAGGCTGCCTTGGCAAGTGGCCTTGGCGACATCCAGGCGGCAAAGCAGCTGACACGCATGGTCGCGATCCAGTATTTCCGCGTTATCGCCGTCAAGGATGAGTACGAGGTGGCAAGGTTGTATGCCTCTCCCGAGTTCAAAGAGTCCCTTCGAGCCAGGTTTTCTGGCGACTTCAAGGTCAAATACCATCTCGCCGGTGGTCCGTTCGGACGAAGGAATGAAAAAACCGGACAGATCAGCAAAACCGCAGTAGGCCCCTGGATTCAACCGGTATTCCGGGTCCTGTCGACGCTTCGGCATGTCAGGGGCACGTGGCTGGATCCGCTGCGCAACGGTGCCGAGGCACGCCTCAATAAGCAGGTGCGCGAGGCCTATGAGCAGGATCTGGAATTAATCATTTCCAGCATAGGCAGTGAGTCAACCGAGACGCTTTACCAACTGGCCCAGTGGCCGGAAACCGTAAGGGGTTACGGGCATGTGCGCGAAGCACAGGCACACCTGGCTTTTGAACATCGACTGCGTTTGCGCAGGGGGTTAGCCCAGACGCCGACTGTCGGGCTGCATTGAGCTGTCTTGAAAGATTTCCCGGGATTGCGATCACTTTCCACATGAGGTTTGCCATGGCAATGAACATTTTCTGTCGTTCAGATGTAGTTGACCTTGAGGCGCAGGGGCCCCTTCCGTTTGGTGACATTGCTTCGACTTATGACCTGATCAAGCATGGTGCATTGATGTCGCCGTCTGCGCCGGCATTGTCGTTTTTTGCATCGGTGCAAGGGTATGACCAGCCCCATGTCTGGACCCACGCAGAGCTGCTGCAGCAAATCACCCGGACCGCGAACATGTTTCATGAGCGTGGTGTTGGTCGCCAAGACGTCATTGCCTTTGTGCTGCCGAATCTACCGGAAACACACTGGGTCATCTGGGGCGCGGAAGCGGTCGGGATTGTCATGGCGATCAACCCGATGATTGATGCCACGACGATGAAAATGTTGCTCGATGCAGCCGGGCCCAGGCTGATTGTGACGGTGTCTGCTGGCGACGATGCGGACCTCTGGGACAGGGTGAGCGGGGTGGCGGACCAGGTGGATTCCGTCGAAGGCATTTTCAGCGTGTGTGCTCAGCGTTATGGCGAGCGATCTGCCTTCGGTTGGTCCGGTCAGCCGTTGGTTACGCCAGGCAACAAGCCGGTATTGGACTTTCATCAAGCGCTGGAAGGGCAAGAGGGCAACAGCCTGGTCTTTGCCTTGCCCACTCTCGACGATGTGGCCTCGTATTTTTGCACCGGAGGGACCACGGGGGCGCCAAAAATCGCCATCCGCACCCATCGAACCGAGGTTGCAAATGCTATCCAGGTAGCGCGGATGCTAGGAGGGGATTTTCTAAAGCCGCAGACTACGTTTCTCGCAGGCTTGCCGCTGTTTCATGTCAACGCCCAGATCCTTACAGGGTTGGCGGTATGGTCGCAAGGCGCACACGTTCTGCTGGCCACGGCACAAGGGTATCGGTCCAAGGGGGTGATCAGCGATTTCTGGAAAATCATCCAGCGCTATGCCGTCAATGCGATCTCGGGCGTTCCGACCATTTATTCCTCATTGATACAGACGCCGGTCGGTGATGCCGATATCAGCAGCCTGCAGTATGCGATTTGTGGTGCGGCACCGATGCCGGTGGAGCTGTTCAACCGATTCACGGCGAATACCGGAGTCCCTTTTCTTGAAGGCTACGGCATGACGGAGGGTGGCTGTGTCTCGAGCCTGAATCCGGCGGGTGGAGTCTCCCGGCTGGGGTCGATTGGCCTTCGGTTACCCTGGCAAGCCATGAAAATTGTAATCCTGCGCGACAAGTCCACTTTTGTCCGCGAGGCGTTGCCTGGCGAGGCTGGCAGTCTGGTCATTTGTGGGCCGAATCTGTTCAAGGGCTACCTGAACCCGGCTGACGAGCGCGATGTCTGGGTCGAGTTTGCCGATGACGACGGACAGCACGTTCGATGGCTGATCACCGGAGACCTTGGAACGCTGGATGAGGACGGATACTTCTGGCTGACCGGGCGAAGCAAGGAGTTGATCATACGTGGCGGACACAATATCGACCCGAAAGGCATCGAAGAGGTCATGGCCCGTCACCCTTCGGTTGCCATCGCCGCGGCTGTCGGTCGCCCCGATGCCTACGCGGGGGAAGTTCCCGTCATGTATGTGCAACTGCGGCAAGGGGAGCAGGTCAGCGCCGGCGAATTGCTCAATTATCTCAGCGACAACATTTCTGAACGTCCGGCGTTGCCCAAGGCCGTGCGTGTCGTGGAAGCACTGCCGGTGACGGCTGTCGGGAAACTGTTCAAGCCGGAACTGGTGCGCCGGGAAATCGAGTGGGTTGTCCGTGACGAAGCCATTGCCAGTGGTGTAACGCTTGCGACGCTGGATGTCCTTGCGGGGGAGGGCGGGGCGTTCCTTGTCCAGTGGAGCCCGCACAGTGGTGATGCTGAAGCACTGCGTCAACGACTTGCAAAGTACACCTTCAAAAGCGGCAGCTACCCTGCATGAGATGGTGTGAAATTGCACGCCACTTGACCAAGCGCTTGCGGTCGACCTGACCACTGACGACACCGGACACGGTGTGATCCACGCCGATGAATTGCCAGTTCGCCGACTTGGCAGCGGTTGTTTAAGACTTCAGCCAAAGTCGAGCTGGCGAACATGCGAGAAATTTCCAGCATCTATAGAGCGTGTAACTTGCTATCGGTGATTGTTCCCGAGAAAGTCGCCTCTACTGGTCCGATGAGAAAGACAGGTCCTGCGCCATCCCATTGAACCGTTACGGTTCCGCCATCACATTCAACCTCAACGCAATTGTCTAGCAAGCCAAGACGAATTCCGTTAACCACAGCGCCACAAGAGCAGGAACCTGAGCCGAGCGGAGTACCCCGCCAGAGTTCCCAAATGCGTATCTGCATCAGCGCAATCGAGCACCGCCGCGAGTTGATTGAATCCGACTCCTCGGTTCCGATCACCCATTCGCCGAGCCATGTTACTTGTGATTGGATTGGACGAGTTTCGCGAGTCCACGATAACGAAGTCATCGCCATTGGCGTGCATTTTATGAAAGCTCAGTGGCATTGATAGACCCCTGGCGACGAGACATAGGCTGGTTTGACGTATAAAGGCGATCTGACCCCTTTCGCATAGCATTTTCAAGCGGTGTGAAAACGTGAGAGGCAGATGTGTTTGGCAGTCACTTACGAGAAATCTGTCGTCTCTCCCCATAAACACGATACCCGCCATCGGGGCGGGTATCGTGAGGATCGCGGCAGCACAGCCCGGTCAACTCATTACCTTTGCAAAGCGGTAGAGAGCGTAAAGGCCAGTGACTTACCTGCCGCCACGGCGAAGGGTGGCGGGTGAGAACTCGCTGTCCTCGGGAACCGGCAAGTTGAATTGCAAACTGGTTTCTTCTTCGCTGTCGAGGTTCTGCACGTTATACCGACGGGACTGCAGGTCGTGGTACACGTCCAGTGCACTCCAGGTGGCTGGAAGATCGTAGTAGTTCTTCAGGTAAGCCAGCGAAACGCGCCACAACTCGCCACGACCATCATATTGATTCACTTCGGCGGCCTGCCAACTGTCCTCATCCAGGAAGAACACGCGCTTGGAGTAGATATGTCGTGACCCTGGCTTCAGATTGGCCTCTACCACCCAGACGCGATGCAACTCCCAGCGCGTCAGCTCCGGATTTAGATGGCCAGGCTTGAGCACGTCATCGTACTTTACGCCTTTGGCCGTGAGTCGGTAGTTATTGTAGGGAATGTACATTTCTTTCTTGCCCAGCAACTTCCAGTCGTATCGGCTGGGCGATCCGTTGTACATGTCGGAGTCATCCGCCGTACGCAGGCCATCCGCCTCGATGATCGGCGAATCGAAGGCGACATTCGGCGCGCGGCTTACACGGCGCTGACCCGAGCTGTAGATCCACGCCTGGCGCGGCTCGGCAACCTGGTCGAGGGTTTCGTGCACAAGCAAGGCCTCTCCCGCAAGCCGAGCGGGCGTCTTGACCTGATGAAGGAAGAAGAAAATCCGGTTGGCGATGCTCTCAAAGGTCGCTCCCGGAAAGTAGTACTTGAACAATGCTTGTGTCTTGGCGCGAATTGGGACGTAGCTGCCATTGCTCTGTACCGCGACCTCGACACCGGTACGCACGGTATAGGTGCCGCGGTAACGAACAATATGGTTCCAGATAGCTTCCACGCCACTGCCCGGAATCGGGAACGGGACGCCCCCAATGGCATGCTTGAACCCGTTGCCACCATCGACCAGTTCGGCGGTGGTGGCGTTCTTCCGGGTGTTTTCATATACCCACTGCGGTACGGCCCCTGAGCGTCGGGTAACGTACACCGGAATCTTGAAGGTGTCCGGGTAAGCCGTCATCAATGCAATGGCCCCGGGTGTCAGGTTGGCCCGGTACTGTTCCATGTTCGATTTGTCGATGGTGAACTGGACCTTGTCCTCGGGGAACGGATCCGGATGATGGTCACCAGGTTTGAAATTGGAGCCTGCTGGTGCGGAAGTGAGGCCACCGGTCCACGCGGGTATCGTGCCGGCCGCATTGGTAGATTTTTCAGCTCCTAGCGGGGTCAGTGAAGTGCCCAGCTTCTGGGTTTCCTGAGGGGACACCGCGGCGAAAGCGTGACCGGCAAGGGACAGGGCGACCGCCGCCGATAACAGCGAATACTTGATTGGCATGATTGTGCTCCATATGAAAAGTTAAGTCGGGCCCCCAGGCTCGACTAGGCAGCATCGAGGGTTAGAAGGAGTACTTGAGGTTGACGCCGATGTTGTCGCGATCGCGCAAGGCGTTATCGTTACCCGCACCAAAAAAGCTGGTGTAGGCAATGCCTGCTTCCAGGGTGTTCTGGTAACTGGCATTCAGGCCGACAGTGCAGGCCTTGGTGCCCTCGATGTAGCTTCCGGCCTGGTGTGAGTTGCCTTCGAAGTCATGCTTCCAGGCAACATTGGGGGACAGGTTGACGCCCGCAAACACATCGTTCCAGGTGCCTTTGGCAACCAGCGTGTAGCTGTAGGCGTTGCGGTTGATCTGATTGTCGCGGCCGTTGTTCACGTCCAGATACTCAGCGTTCTGCGCACCCGAAAAATAGCGATTGCTGCCGTCGAATGCTGTGTATTGCAGGCTGTCGCCCCGATAGGACACACCCGCAATTTCCCCGGCGGTAAACAAGGCGTCAAAGCCAAGCGCCGGTCCCCAGTTCTGGATGTTGCCGATCGAGTAATTGAACATCTTGACGCGCTTGTAGTTTTTTATCGTGTCGTTCAGCCCGATGTTCTGGCCCGCAATAACACCCTTGCCGCCATAGGCAATGCCAGGGTTCGAGCCCTGGACCAGAGCCGCTTGCAGGGTCAGGTCAGCCAGCATGTCGTCTGAAGTCGAGATGGCGATCGGCATGTTCGGGCGGTACGCAAGCTCGCCAAAAAATGAGCTTTCACCCACCGTAGTGCTGAAGCTGAAGCCGTACACGCGTACGTCTTCCACGTACTTACGCCGGGCCGTTACCGAGTGCAGAACATCGACGGTAGTGAGCCCCAGAAATGCAGGGTCCAAAGCGAAAGCCTTGGCCTGGTAACCGCCAAAGTTGGCTTCCAGATTGGGCTCTTTGGTGTGGTAGTTGATGAAATACACCCCAAACTCGGTAGCGTTCAGGTTCTCGACCACATACTTGGCATTCAGCCCCCACTGTCCGCTATCACGTGCCGACGCATCCCGCCCTATGGCACCCGACTCGGCAATTTCGGTGGTTCCTGCGATGTTTCCCGGATAAATGAACGTATTGCCATCCAGCCCAAGGCGCTGCAACGCCCCCGGGGTGTTTTGCAGTTGTCCGTAGAGGGGCACGGCACCCGCCAGCGGTGTTCCGGAAAAATTGTTGTAGGCGAAATGGCCACCCGGGGAAAACAGGTCATCGGTCGAGTAGAAAGTACCGACCGGACTCTGGATCGTTTCGGTCCAGTCCCACTGGTAGTAACCGTCAACCGACAGGCCTTCGGTCACGCCGATGCTGAAACCCAGTGCCTGGGTCGGGATCAGGACCTCCTTGATCTCGGCACCCGGCAAGCGCAGGGCCGCTGCATCGACCGGGTTCGAGGCATTGATGCCATCGCGCGCAAACATTGCCTCGCCCCAGTTGAAGGCCTGTTTGCCGACCTTGATGTTGAGCGGCATGTTGGCCACTTCCAGGTCGGCCCACAGGTAAGCGTCGAGCAGCTTGGCATTGCGCCCGGAAATATCCTGGGCGTCGCTACCAAAATGACTGTCGTGGGGGTAGGACTGGCTGGGCTGCGACGGGTTGTTGTTGCTGTAGTAATCACTGTTGTGATTCATGATCTGGGTGTCATACAGCCCGGTACCGCGCATGAATCCGCCGTAGTTGCGGTACTGCAGGGTCAGCTCAGAAGTCAGCTTGAACACCTGGGACACCAGGCCTGGATCGAAATTGCGATTGCCATCGTTGCGGTTGATGTTGTCGTTATCGCTGTCCTGACTCCTCAGGCGCCACAACTGACCGTAGGACGCGGTGTTGTTCAGCGAACCGGCGACCTCGTCATCCGCGAAGCTGAACTCCAGGGCCTGAGCCTGGGTCGCCATGAGCATTGGCAGAAAGCCGAACAGTGTGACACCGGCGGGAATCGGTGTACGACGCCTCATGATCGGTTTTGTGAGTTTGATTTCCATTGAGCGACTCCATTGACGAATTATTGTTATTGATGCTCACCACCGAGCTGGTTTGTCGGGTCTATCGCTAACCCTGGCTGGGGGCACGTACCAGCCGGGCATGACTACGTTTTCCAGTGACAGGCGTTGGAGCGAGTCCTTTCGAAGGCCTGGGCACAGGGTTCAAAAGCACTTGAAGATAATGCTGAGACAACTTATATTTATATAAGTATAAAGGTCAACACCTAAAAAATGAGAACGCGATCAGCTGCATCCCATGAACATCGCGGGTAGGGGTCTGAAAGGAAGGTGCCTGTGGCGATTATCCAGGTGCACAATAGGGCCCTTCGCACGAAACATCCGTCACAGGTTCGACTCATCGAGATCAGTAATGCAGAAGCTCTCTTTAGAAACAATTCTTTCGATCATTGACAATCTCTCCTCCAGTGCACAATCGCAGGCCTTGTCTCCCGCCGAATCCGACGGTAAAGGCCGACTGATTGATGCCGCCAAAATCGAGTTCAGCCAGAAAGGTTTTGCCGGTGCATCTGTACTGACCATCTCTGAACGCGCCGGCGTCAAACAACCGCTGTTGAATTATCACTTCGGCAACAAGGAGGGGTTGTGGCGCGCGGTCATCGAAAACACTTATGCGATCAGTACTGCGGAGTGGGAGAAAGTCCGCACACTCATTTTGCAGAACGAAGATCCACTGACACGACTCAAGGGAGTGCTCGCAGCGTTTATCGCCATTCACCACCGCGACCCGACAGCACAGGCGCTGGTGTATGCAGAGGTGGCTCAGCCTAGCGCGCGGCTTGAGTGGATGGTTGATCGCTTCGTCAAGCCTTTCCACATCTTCCTCGACTCGATCCTGCAAGAATGCATCGACGCCAACCAGATAAAACAACTGCCCGACAGGTATGCCAGCGTGATGATTACCATCATGCTCAACTCTCATCTGTTGGGTGCCAATCTGATCCTGAGGCTCTATCCGGAGAGCCTCGGTGAGGCCGCTGAAATGCCCCTGGATGAGCGAATCCAGCAGTTGCTGGACATTCTCTTGAATGGGATCTGCGTCAGCAAGACACTCGGATGATTATGGTCAAACCTGACAGACCGTCGACGTGATGTTCTTCACGCCGAGGTGTCATGCGCTTAACCGCTTAGCGCCAATCTCGGTCATCGCGCCATCGCGATGACCTTGAAGCGGCCATTGGCGCCTGCGCCTCAACCGTCGAAAAAATGTTGCAGTACGATATCGATTTCCGGAACCCCATTCGTCGTTCCGATGCCAGGCCGATGAGGCCGGCTCAAAGGCAGACGATGCGTGTGATTGTGTTCGTAAAGGCTACCGACGATAGCGAGAAGGGCATTCTCCCCACGACCGAGATGTTCGAGGTGATGGGCAGATATAACGAGGAGCTGGTCAATGCCGGCAGCTTGCTCGTCGCCGACGGCCTCAAGCCCTCCTCGCAGGGCAAGCGTATTGCGTTCGATGGCCCCGGCCGTATGGTCATCGACGGACCTTTCGCCGAAACCAGCGAGCTGGTCGCCGGCTTTTGGCTCTGGGAAGTCAAGGACATGGACGAGGCGGTCCGCTGCCCCAATCCCATGCCGGGACCGAGCGAGATCGAAATCCGGCCGCTGTACGAGATGGCTGATTTGTGATGAGAATCTGACACCGGAGGTCACGGCCCACCGTCCGCTACTGGCCGATAGCCGTCAATTCAGCGTCATCCTGAGTTGCGAAGGGGCGTGTCAGTTCGCGCCCAACTTGAATTTGATGCTGTCTGATGGCCACCAGACCCACGATGGCGGCGGCGTGTAGCAGCCTGGCTGATTGGCGGGTGTAGCGTCACAGCGGACGGTGTAGCCCTTGTTGGTTATTTCTCTCCCGCCTTCGCCGGTGCCGCGCTCATTGTACGAAGAGCAGCCACCGAGCAAAGCGACAGCCAGTAAAACTGTTGTGTACTTCATAAATGCCTCCATGCGTAGAGCGTACAGCTTAGCCATGAGTCCCGCCTGGTGCGGGATTTTTTTGTCTGGAGAAAAAGTGATGACTGCAACCGAACGAGGCCCCGACATGCTTGCTCGCATCCAGTTGGGCGAGGTGAGGCGCGAAGGCCTGGCTGTTCGGATCGCCGTGGCCTGGATTGCCTGTCACGGAGGCGGGGAGTCTGCACATGCCCAGGCAACTACCGACCAGCCAATCGTCGGTAGCTCGGGAGAGGGGGGCCTTTCCTGTTTCCTGGCCGATTGCTCCCTACCGAGAAAAATTGCAATCGACCCGCAGCTGACGGTGGCAACAGACAGCAATCCACAACCCATAGCTGCCGTTCACAGTGCCAGTCAGGATCCAGCCCACACCAGTTACGGAATGGCTGAAAGCGTATGATGGCGAGCCTTCATTACCGATAAGGAAATCGCCATGCTTCCCGACAAGGCCTGCTCAGTAGTTCTGTCTTCCGCGCGGCTCCCCAGGATCCTTTTGTTCCGTCATCCTCAGGCTGAGGTGCAACTGGTGAAGGGAACTATTGAAAAGGGGGAAACACCGGGTCGAGCAGCCCTGCGTGAACTGGCGGAAGAGTCTGGTATAAGCGCCGCCACAATCGAAGACGATCTAGGATGTTGGGATTCCGGTCATCACGGCCAGATCTGATCGTTTCAACTGTGCCAGGCGGGTGGACTATTACCTGAACAATGGTCATATCAGACGCTCGATGACCATGGTCACCTCTTCGATTTTTTCTGGGCTTCGCTCGACCATTTACCTTATGACGATTGCCACCCAGTTTTTCGTCGAGCGCTGGTCTTTTTGTGCGAGGTCTTAGAAGCGCGTGGACACTTGATGGACAAGCATCCTTGATTCAACTGCCGAACGACCGCTTCTGGCCGATTGCTGCCTGTCGTCACCTGCAGCTTTGGGATGGCTTCAGACGGCAAGGGTTTTACCCTGATTCGTGGGTTGAAGGACGGTAGAAACGAAAATTCAGGTAAAGCGCTGGAAGCCGCAAAACAAAAGGCCTGCAAGTCCCTCCAAGAATCAACCACAGTCGAGGAATAAACCCGTGGAAAAAGCCGATTGCAGAACAAGACAGGAGCAAGATGCCCGACAAGACCAAAAGCGCCGAAAGCAGTGCCGTGTCAGGCCGCGAGCCGAAAACCGAAATTAATCTTATAAGAGGATTCAAAGCGACAAAGCGTGTAATCCCGAGGGCCTCGGAAAACGGGGTGCATTTCCTGCACCCCGACAGGGCTTCGATGCATCTCTTCTCAGAGCCAGTCCAGTCTCCCAGTCATGCCCTCGTGTCCTCAGTTGTGTCCATCCTTGACGAGCGCGAAAGAAGTCAGTATTTTTCTGGAATGGTCATTCCAGAAAGGCTGCTCCAATGCGCACCAAAGAATTTGAGCAGGATGAAATCGTCGATGCAGCTATGCAGGTTTTTTGGCAGCTCGGCTATTCCGCCACCTCGATACAGGACCTGGTCGACGGTACAGGATTATCTCGAAGCAGCCTGTACAACGCCTTTGAGAACAAGCATGGCTTGTACGAGCATGCATTACGCCGTTATCACGATCTGACTGCCTCGAACATAACGTTGCTTCAGGAATCAGGCTCCGTCAAAGCGTTGATCCAGCAACTGCTGCTGAGGATTGTGAATGATGAGCTCAGCGATACCGGGCCACGTGGCTGCCTTGCCGCCAATGCCTCACTTGAAATGGCTGGCCAAGACAAATCCATTGCCGAGTTGGTCTCTCTCAACTTCCTGCGTCTGGAGAAAGCTTTAGAGCAAGCACTCACTCGTGGCCAGAAAACTGGGGAAATTCTTGCGCACAAGAAACCTCGCGCGCTCGCACGCTTTATCGTGAACACGATTCAGGGCCTGCGAGTATTGAGTAAAGGCAGTGCTCACCAGAACCGTCGACAACGCTTGCTGGACGTGGTCGATATCACGATGGACGCTTTGTAACCAAGACGGGATGTTGGAATACTTCGAGTGAAAATCTGGCAGAGGTCAGATTTTTTTTGCCTAGTACTGGAATGATCATTCCAGAAAGATCAAAGCAACCTCGGACGATTGATTAGGAATAGGACATGAACTCTTTCTCAGGGATACAACAATGAGCACGCACGGTAACAATGGATTGATAGCACCGGGTCTTGATGAAACGTCTTCTATGCAAAGACTGCCCCTTTGGAAACTGTTGGCATTTACGATGGCGGGCTTCATTACCATCATGACGGAAACGATGCCAGCCGGTCTGCTACCCCTGATTGGACAAGATCTTGGCGTCTCACAGGCCATGGCGGGTCAGCTGATTACGCTCTATGCGTTGGGTTCGGTTCTGGCGGCGATTCCAGTCGTTGCGGCGACGCGGAAATGGCATAGGAAGCCCCTATTTCTGCTGGCGATTGCCGGGTTGCTGGTGTTCAACACCGTGACGGCATTGTCCTCTCACTATGCGTTGACCTTGGTCGCACGATTTATCGCCGGAATGGCGGCGGGCGTGATGTGGGGACTATTGGCCGGTTATGCACGACGCATGGTGCCCCATGGTCTTCAAGGGAGAGCCCTGGCGATTGTCGGCATCGGTCAACCCGTGGCCTTGTGTCTCGGCGTGCCCCTCGGCACTTGGCTGGGGACTCTGTTTGATTGGCGTGGCGTGTTTTGGATTATGTCAGCACTCTCGTTACTACTGTTCATTTGGGTGCGATTTGGTGTGCCTGACTACCCAGGACAAACCGAACGTCAGCGCCAGTCGCTCCTGAGTATTTTTCTAACCCCGGGCCTGCGTTCGATATTGGCTGTGATCTTCGTTTGGATGCTCGCGCACAACATCCTGTACACCTACATTGCATCGTTCTTGGTCTCCGTGGGGCTTGGCCAGCGGATAGACCTCGTCCTTATGCTCTTCGGTATTGCCTCTATCGTCGGCATCGGGGTCACAGGAATGTGGGTGGATCGAGGGTTGCGTGTGCTGACGCTAGTAAGTCTGGCAGTTTTCGCGCTGGCGATGTTGGTGATGGGAATGGCAAGCAGCTCCCCTAGCATTGTGCTCCTCAGCATTGCGATCTGGGGGCTGACGTTCGGTGGCGCTCCCACGCTATTACAGACGGCCATTGCCGATACTGCGGGTGATGGCGCCGATGTCGCGCAATCGATGCTTGTCACCATTTTCAATCTGGCAGTAGCCGGAGGTGGCATCGCTGGTGGCTTGTTACTGGAACATGTAGGGCCGAACTCTTTCCCCCCAACACTACTGATATTGGCGTTGCTCGGTCTATCCGTTGTTTGGCAAGCCAGGGCCAATGGTTTCAAGCCTGGTCATCGAGCCATCACGCAATAGTGTGTTCAATGGCTCGATAGGAGAGCGCCGGCACGCTGGGAAATTTCAACGGGTCCTCCCGAGAGGGTGGGCCTAGGGGGTAATTCGGGCCCCGCGTCTTCGGTATATATGACCTTTTTTCGGTGGTTGGTTGTTGTTTAGTCGATCACCGCAAGCCCCGCACCCTATGGGTTTGCGGTCCTGTTCATCGCAACGACTCTGGCCAGCCTTGTCGATGGGTGAATGGCCTAGGTTGGTGTATCGCCGATTGGCTGCCCTCGATGGCGAAATCAGCCATTAACGGGACGGCCAGACTGATCGATTACCGTTTGGGCCGTTAGATACTGGGCTAGTTTAGTCACGGCTCTGGTAGACGGGTGTTAGAACCGGAAATTCTGGTAATCCTCTGGAGCCCTTGCAAAACAATGGCTACAAGGGCTTTCAGAAAACAACCATAGGTGAGGATTTAAAAGCGCCTATTGTTGCGTGCCAATTCCATCTGAGGGCCAAACCTCCGCTGCACACGACGAAAAGCTACATCTCGACCGACAACAATCGGCCACAAGCGGACGTTCGGGAATGGCGGCTAACGATCCGAAACGGGCATGAAACTTCGAAGCTGAAACGCTTCGGCCTATCGGGAGAACCTTCAGATCCGGCCAGGTTGCGAGCCAGTTTTTTGAGCGCAGGCGGTTCAGATAGACCTGCCGTTTATCTGCTCGGAACTTCACCGTAGGTCGGACGACAAGGTTAAAGAGATCGTCTAGGCCGAGTGGTGCCGCGACCTCGACCACACCCTCTACTCCAAGCCGTACAGCTACCTTGAAACCTCAGGGTCAGGTCTTGTCTTTTGCGATCGCTATTATGCAAAAGGCAAGACCTGACCCCGCATTGCTTTGAGAAATACGAAAACCCCTGATTTCGAAAGAGATCGGGGGTTTTTGCTTTCTGGCTCCCCGGGGCCGTGTCGAAAAAGTGTCGAAGCCCCTAGAGCGCCCCAAGTGGATTGAGCCTTACCGCATCCTGCGTCCAACGCCGGCTCGCCAAACTGCGAGCCGCGCACTCAAGCAATACATGAGGACGGAAGGTTGAACCGCGGCTGTGTGTCGGTAACCGGCGTCGTCTAGGCTCAATTTCTCGGTCACATTCCATCTTGGAGGCCGTTTTCCCGCAGGAGGACTGCACATGCACATCACGACTTTCACTCTCACCTTACCGACTGCCCTGTTGGCAATAGCCTGCAGTTTCGCCAGTCAGGCCCAGCAAACGGACATGACCTTCTTTGTCACTAGCCTCGGCATGGGCAAGGGCGCCGATCTAGGTGGTCTGAGCGGCGCCGATAGGCACTGCCAGACGCTGGCCTCCGCCGTCGGGGCGGGCCAGCACACCTGGCGTGCTTACCTCAGCACCAGTGCCGTCGGCAGTGCGGGGGCGGTCAATGCCCGTGATCGCATCGGCCAGGGCCCTTGGCAAAACGCCAAGGGGGTCGTCATCGCCCGCGACGTCGCGCAACTGCACGGCGACAACCAACTGACCAAGGAAATGGCCCTGGACGAACACGGGGCGCTGGTTAAGGGGCGCGGCGACACGCCGAACATGCACGACATCCTCACCGGCTCGCAGGCGGACGGAACTGCGTTCGCCGGTAGCGATGACCATACCTGCAGCAACTGGACCAGCAGCGGCGAAGGGACGGCCCAGGTCGGTCATCATGACCGAATAGGACTGCGTGACGATGCGGCGGCACGCTCGTGGAACTCCTCGCACCCCTCGCGTGGCTGCAGCAGCGAAGCCCTGGCCGGCTCGGGCGGGGCGGGGCTGCTGTACTGCTTTGCCGCAGAATGACGGGCGATGCCGCTGCGGGGTCGCAAGTTGCAAGCGGGCCAGGCCGAGTAGAGCGGCCGGGTTCGCCGCATTCCTAGGCACGGCGGATCAGTGCAGAAAGTCTGTGAAACCTCAGGGTCAGGTCTTGTCTTTTGCCATCGCTATTAAGCAAAAGGCAAGACCTGACCCCGTATTGCTATCCTTGCACCAGACGGAGTATCCGCCATCGATGACGTATTCAGTACCAGTAATGGAGCTTGCAAGCGGCGAGACGAGGAATGTGATGAGATCGGCTACTTCCCTTGGTTTAGCGGGTCGTCCGATCGGGATGCATCCCAGTGAGCCCATTACGATTTGGCGGCCACCCTCATAATCGGTGCCGTTCTGCCTCGCAATCTCCTCTACAAAGGCGACTGATGCCTCCGTCTCCACTCATCCCGGTGAAACCCTGGCTGACTCAACTACGCTTTAAGTGAAAGTTGCAGGCTGCCGAACCGGCAACTGGGAGGGGCCGTGAACAGTCACTGGTGGTGCCGCCTGCTTTTGCTGATGATACTGGTCGGATTGCCGACGGGTTCGGCGAAGGCTGCGGGCAGTGTCGTGGTCCTGACCGTCAACGATGCCATTGGTCCAGCCAATGCCGACTACGTGGTGCGCGGCCTGACGCGTGCGGTGACCGAGGGCGCACAGTTGGTGGTCATCAACCTCGACACTCCCGGTGGGCTGGACACTTCGATGCGCTTGATCATCAAGGCGATTCTGGCCAGCCCCCTGCCAGTGGCCAGTTTCGTCGCCCCCAGTGGCGCACGCGCGGCCAGCGCCGGCACCTATATCCTGTATGCCAGCCACATTGCCGCCATGACCCCGGGCACCAACCTGGGCGCCGCTTCGCCGGTGCAGATCGGCGGCCTGCCCGGAACCGCGCCCGAACCGCCGCGCCCACCTACCACCGACAAAAACTCCCCGCCCGAGCCGCTGGACACCCTGACTCGCAAACAGATCAACGATGCGGCGGCTTACATCCGTGGCCTTGCGCAATTGCGCGGACGCAATGCCGACTGGGCCGAACAAGCGGTACGCGAATCGGCCAGCCTGTCTGCCGACGAAGCACTCAGACTCAAGGTGGTCGATTATGTGGCCAATGACGTGGCGGACCTGCTCAAGCAACTGGACGGCAAGAGCCTGAATGTCGCCGGTCAAACGCTGAAACTGAGCACCGCCGGGGCTACTCTCATCGACCATGCGCCTGATTGGCGCACGCAACTGCTGGCGGTGATCACCAACCCCAGTGTGGCCTTGCTGCTGATCATGATCGGGGTCTATGGCCTGATGTTCGAATTCATGAACCCGGGGTCGGGCGTCGGTGGGGTACTCGGTGGCATCTGTCTGTTGCTGGGGCTGTATGCCCTGCAACTGTTGCCGGTGAATTACGCCGGGGTCGGGCTCATTCTGCTGGGGCTGGCCTTCATGATCGCCGAGGCGTTTCTACCGAGTTTCGGTGTAATCGGCTTCGGTGGGGTGGTTGCCTTTGTAGTCGGCGCAGTGATTTTGATGGACACCGATGTGCCGGGCTTCGGCATTCCGTTGACGCTGATCATCGGCATGGCACTGACTAGTGCCCTGTTGCTGATGACGCTGGTCGGCATGGCGCTTAAGGCCCGACGCCGCGCCCTGGTCAGCGGCGATGCGGGTCTGGTCGGCAGCCTGGCCACGGTGACGGGGCTGCTGCCGGGCCTGCCGATGAGTGGCTGGGTGCAACTGCAGGGCGAAAAATGGCAAGTGCGGAGCAACTCGCCCCTGCGCCTGGGCCAACAGGTCCGGGTGGTGGCGCGCAAGGGCGTGCTGCTGGACGTCACTGTGCAGGATGAAACTCCACCGCTAGAAGATTAATCATGTTTGGCGAATTGGGTTTTGGCGCGCTGATAGCGCTGTTCCACGTGTTGGTGGTCTCGGCCTTCCGGATTCTGCGCGACTACGAACGCGAGGTAGTGTGTACCAACTCGCCAATTCGGGTGCTTCTGGCAGGTCAAGGGGTCGGGATTGATTCTGCTGATTCCGATGGGGCAACAGATGGTTCGCGTGGCTGGCCGGGGGAGCGACAACTAGCCAGACATGGAGGGAAAGTGAAAAAAGTAAGTCCGTGCCCTATTGCTTGAGCGTCCGCAATGGGTCGATTTCTGCCCATCGTGACAGGCAGAAATCGGCCAGTCACGGACGCTGGATAATGCCTTCCTCGCACCCTGCGGCGCCAAGGGAGCCCTGAGGTATTTCCTGACAACAGCGCTCCCAAAACACGCCGGGGACCCTGGCGATTTCCGAGGAATACGGGTGCGAAGACTCGCGCAAATTCGTTAGCGGCACCCCGCCAAAGTTAGTTAACTGGTTAACTCGGTTGGTTAACTGGGCTGAAAGCCTTACGGGCCGTGGCTTGTAGCCCGGTTAACTAAGCATTTTCGGTGGTTAACTCGGCGATCCTTCTATTCGCCTGAGAGGCAAGCGGGCCGTGGCTTTCAGGGCGGTTAACTAAGGAGGTAACCGACTAAATTACTCGGTTAACTGGTTGATCTCTCGAGCTGGCCGGTTAAATCGGCGGAGAGGCAGGCGGGCATGGGCTTTCAGGGCAGTTAACTCAAGTGGCTACTTCGTCGATCGGGCAGTCTCTGTGCCCCAAAAAGCACTGGGGTACAGGTTCTCCCGCCAAAGGACCCGAAAACATTGGTTACTCCTACTGTTCCCCCCCGTTCCCCCGTTTTTTAAAATCAGTCACACATTGGATGACAGACAATCGCACGGTGCGCACCTGTTCGATTTGCTAGCGCGGTTTGCACGATATCGTCCAACGCGCTCCGATTTGAAATCAGGACAACCTGTGCCGGATCACTGCGCTTGCCTCCGTTTTAAACGGAGGCAGTGCGCGCACCTGGACAAACTCTAGCTGACATGAACGGCACGCCTGGAAGCACCTTTTTCCTCAGTCGTGCCCTTGTGCCCTCAGTTGTGCCCAGCCTTGGGCATGGGCACGACTGCATAAAAAGGGCACGACTAGCGGAATGATGGCACCAATAGGAGAGGGCGAAGATCAGTCGAAACTACTCTCCGGGTGACAAAAGTCGTTGTGGTGAGCCAGAGATAATTAACGCAACTTTGCGTCTGCTGAATAGAGAACGCGCAAACCGAAAGCGCGGCTGAAAATTGCATGCCGGTAGAGTCAGATTAATTAATAGGGGTGTCGTTTGAAGAAACGACACCCCTTGCGATCAAGCTGCGTGAGACATGGGCATAATTTTTTTTGGGGGGCAGATTTGGGGGCAAGCAAATCATCCAAACCAACAGAACCCTTTATTCGTGCGGCGTTCAGGCAGGGGTTCTATTCCGGCTTCGGCACCATATAAATCAAGGGTTTGCGAGCGAAAGCTGGGCAAGCCCTTGTTCGTTTCTGGTCCGCAATTATTGGATTGGTCCGCAATTCACTTGGTTGGTGAGACTTTTTTCCCTTTCCTGTTGCGGTTGTACTGCTCGGTCATTACAACGTTTGTATGCCCAAGTTGATCTCTGGCCTGCAAAATGTCACCGCTTGATTCTGCCTTGTCCGTGCCGGCTTTAGCGCGCAGGTCGCGCATCTGGAACTCGGACTTTGCTACCCCGTGTGCTTCCCTGGCCAAGTCAAATCTTCCTCGTAACATCGCCACTTACATTGGTGTGCATCCTCGTAACGATCAGCCGCGTAGAGCGGACTTTATGTTCTGACTTTCGGGACATGATCCGATCAATCAAAATCTTCAGCTCACCAGTGATTTCAATTCCATCATCGAGTGTCGGTCACCCGTTGGCCTGGATGTTCCTGAGCGTCTCCATACCACGCTTGGCGGCAGAAAGTGGGTGAGTGGGTGGCAGTTCGTCCTGTCTCGTATGTCGCGAGAGCGCCGAGAAAGCTTTTCCGATGACCAATTTTGATGATGTCCGAACTGTGGCTACTACTCAGCCAATCGGCAGTTGATTGAGGAGATGACGGTAGCAAAACAGATCTATCACACCGAGCGCGCCCAACAATGCTTGTTGATCCATTCTCGGTCGGGCCAAGTGCCTGCGATTACGCGTATCGAGACTACAAAGCATCGATTGATTGTGGAAAGCACGCGAAAAGGGTTAGGGTGGTTCAAGCGCCGTACTCCGTGACCGGATGCGACAGGGGGTAGTGGCAATTTGGTTGTGGGTGAGCGATTAATCTTTCAGGCCGGCATGGGGTCGGTTTAAGGAGATGCAGTGGTTAGTGATCGCGAAATTGCACTGGAACAAGCGCTTGTAGCAATTATTGGAGCGGCCGTCGCCAGCGGGCTTGATGTAAAAAGCCTGATGGACAACGCGACAGCCGGCTTACTTGGAAATGCTGCATACCGCTGGGCTGAACATCCGCATGTGTTAAACGCCATTAAAGTGATGAATGATGCATATGATCAAGTCAAGTAGTGGAGACTGCGCCAGCGCAGTAGCTAGACCGCCAGATTTCGACACCGGTCTTGGCGAACCCTACTAGCTTTCGCGACCACTTTTCAGAAACTACGATTTCAGGTCGCGACATGTTGGCGAAGCGGGCAGACTGATCGGCAGGTGCTTTGGCCAGATTGATGAGGAGCGTGGACACCGTCTCCTGCCACTCCTCGAAGTCGTGGCGCTCGCCCAGCACGTGGTTGTTGATAAGCGCTTCCAGAGTTTCTTGTTGGATGGTTTTTTTATGACTCATCCCACCGGAACGCGGCGATCTTTTCCATCCCACTAAAGACCAAGTTCATTGTCGAATGATAGCCGCAGCTGATGCTTTCCAGCAGCATGACGGTCAGGTAGGCCGCTATGAAATCGACTTCATTCTGCTGATCTCTGGCTTCGTTCATTTGCGAAATGATGGGAATCATGTAATTGACTTTTCCCTCAACCGACAACGCCATAAACCCAGGTAGTCCGCCTATGTCGTTTTCCAGGGCCCGTTGATACTTCCGCAGCCTGTGAGACGTCATCAGCTTGATGGTGGTACTGAGGGGTTTGAGACGGAGCGAGAGTCCCTCGAGGTCTAGTTCAAGCGCTAGTTGTCGCTCGGGTTTGAAAAACAGCATGCCGAACTTCCTTTCTGATTAGCGTGTTCACTCTTAAGCCGCAAAATGTATGCACTGGTGCACCAGCGGTTGGGGGCTTCGTTGCCATCAGCGGCGCAGTTTTCAACCAGCAGCGCCTTGTCCGTACCGGGCAATTGAACATAGCCCCCGTTACTCGTAACGCGCGGGTTACCTTTTTGCTGCGGCCTGCGCTTCAGCGTTTTGCACCGCTCCTTGAATGTAGTCAAAGCCCATGGATCACCGGCAAGGCTTGCAGCGGATCCCGATCAACCCCTGAACTGTCTCCCATACTCAAGCATGATCCATGCCCGTTCGTTGTTCACCTCGGCCACCCACTGCGGCGCTTCCTCGGCTCTGATCTCCCCGGCCAGGCATTCGTTTCTTGCACCAGCCGCGCCTTGGCGTACTTGGGGCGGAGGAGGGATTTTTGACCAGGCGCGCGCCGTCGTCCCCAGCCACGCCTGCGGTCTGAATGTGTCGTTTTTTCTGCATACCTGCACCCGGCTAAAACAGGCCCAGGTTGGGGGTTGTGTACGCGAATGTGGGGCGGAAAAAGCCTGCAGCTCGATGGGTCAACATGAAAAGCCTGAAGCACCCAGGGGGAGGGTGCAGGCAGAGGTCCATCTGCTGTTTTTGCGTGCAAACACACAAACGGACCCCAATATGCACGCAGCGGCGTTCTTTAAGCCTTGTGCTGCTCGCCAGTTCACAGCGGCTGCGATCATGGGGATCTCGAATTGGACTGCAAAAAGAATGCGAGGGTGGTTTCCTAGGCCACCCTCGCATCCGTTCACGCGCAAAGCTTCAAGCACTGCCAAAAAAGACGTCGGTATTCAGAACATCAACCCCGACCAAGGTGATGGTCGTTGTTTGTCCGCCCGTCTCGGCAACCGTCACGATGCTGTCGGCACCGGTGTTGTTGATCGATTGGACAACGGCGTTCGGGTCGCCGTTGAGCACCAGCCTGTCCCGCACGCCCGGGCCCGCATCGAAGCCGCTGACCTGGTACAGGTTCTCATTGACTGACAGATCGATGTTGAACGCATCCTGCTCACCGATCGTGCCAACCAGCGTGAAGTCGAAGGGTGCGTTGTCCGGTTCGTTGGCGAACAGGTTGGCGTCAAAGGTACTCGTCGCCGAGTCCCCGTCCTTGTCCGTCAGCGTCGCGCTGAACGCCAGCTGGACATCGCTGGCCAGACTCTCGCTCTCCTGAATGAACTGGATCACCGGGATCTTGATATCGCCCCGGCCCATCGTCAGCTGAACCGCGTCGATCAGTGTCGTACCCGCCTTCTCGACGAGGAAGGACACCTGCCCGCCAGCCTCCGGCGTCAGGGTGTTCACCTCGATGCGGTCCGAAAACGTGCCATCCGCGTAGTAGATCCGGTAGTACAGGTCCTCGGTTGCGGTGTTGTAACCCGCCACGGAGTTGTCGATGAAGACCTTCATTGCCGTCAGCAGGCTCTCTGGGTTGATGACGAAACTTTCATCGGCGGCGCTGATTGCCGCCAGGTTATCGCCCTGGAGCACGTTGTTGGCGACGCCGATGCCGGCCGTGCTGACGTTCATGGCCCTCGGGTCGATGTACGACGGCAGAGGGTTGGTCTGTAGCGCGGCTTCGGTGGGGTCGGGTGCTCCGAGCCCGATGCCGGTCAGGATGTCCGCGGTCGACGCCAGTGCCTTCGCGGAAAAGAACACAATCTCCTCGGATGCCGAAGGAATAGCCGGGTTACTCGTCTGAGGAATCAACAATGTGCGCACCGGGTCCGGGCCACCGGCAGCGAGCGAGCCGTCGGCACTGCTGAGCACGATCGTCGAACGGAAGCCTTGCACCAGATCCAGTGCATAGCGACCATCGGCATAGGCGGTCAACGTGTAGTCGACGGTGGTATTCGCCGTTGCGGCGTTGTTGTCGAAATCACCGGTCAAGGTTCCCGCGAACTGGTACGCGCCATTGGCATCCGGTGACAGCGCCAGCTCGCTGAGTGTGCCGGTCCCGGTCGTGGTCGTGTTGTCCGGCCTGACGAGAGTGAACTGGTTATTGACCAACGAGATATCCAGACCGGCCGCCCCCAGCCCGTCGGCTCCCGTCGCCATACTCCAGAACCCGGATTGCGCAAGGACGCTACCGGTCCCGATCAGGTTGCCGAAACTGAGTGCCGGCCCGTCGTCCTTGAACACCAGGTTCTGCCCGATGTTCAGCGTCGCCTGGGCGCTGTCGCCGTCCCCGTCGGTCTTGATCGCCGTCAGCGTCACCAGGTTGTCCGAGGTCAACGACTTCGAATCATCGGGATTGCTTGGGTCGGAATGCACCACGGCGCGGAGCTGGTCCAGCGTGACACTGCCATTGGCGGCGACGCTGACCGTGAACACCAGCAGATTACTCGTGGCCGTGCGGCCTTCGACCACGGTGCCATTGAGCGACAGGTTCACCGCCTGGTTCGAGGCCGTGTCCGTCAATCCGGAGGCTCCGGCCACCACGCCCAGCGCATAGCTCAGGGTGCCAGCCCCATCGGCGCCAAACGCCGAGGTGAAGTTGGCGGCAAAGCTCTGGGTATCATTGGTCGCCAGTACCGTCTCGTCCACTGTCAGCGTCGGTTCCGCGCCGGT
Organism: Pseudomonas sp. BF-R-24; assembly: GCF_019947335.1. Taxonomy (NCBI): domain Bacteria; kingdom Pseudomonadati; phylum Pseudomonadota; class Gammaproteobacteria; order Pseudomonadales; family Pseudomonadaceae; genus Pseudomonas; species Pseudomonas sp. BF-R-24. Next base: position 93,751 of record NZ_JAGYGG010000016.1, on the reverse strand, counting down.
GGTACTGATGCTTGGCCCGTCGTCCTTGAACACCAGGTTCTGCCCGATGTTCAGCGTCGCCTGGGCGCTGTCGCCCTCCTTGTCGGTAATGGTCGCGGTCAGCGTCACCAGGTTGTCCGAGGTCAAACTCGTCGAGTCATCGGGATTGGTGGTGTTGGCATGCACCACGGTGCGGAGCTGGTCGAGGGTGACATCACCGTTGGCAGCCACGCTGACCGTGAACACCAGCAGGCTGGTGGTGGCCGTGCGGCCTTCGACCACGGTGCCGTTGAGCGACAGGTTCACCGCCTCGCCTGTCTCCGTGTCGGTCAACCCGGAAGCTCCGGCCACCACGTCCAGCGCATAGGTCAGGGTGCCGGCGCCATCGGCGCCAAACGCCGAATTGAAGTTGGCGGCAAAGTTCTGGGTATCGTTGGTCGCCAGCACCGTTTCGTCCACCGTCAGCGTCGGCTCCGTGCCGGTGGTGTTGATGCTCGGCCCGTCGTCCTTGAACACCAGGTTCTGCCCGATGTTCAGCGTCGCCTGGGCGCTGTCGCCGTCCCCGTCGGTCGTGGTCGCCGTCAGCGTCACCAGGTTGTCCGAGGTCAAACTCGTCGAGTCATCCGGATTGGTTGGGTCGGGATGCACCACGGCCCGGATCTGGTCCAGCGTGACGCTGCCATTGGCGGCCACGCTGACCGTGAACACCAGTAGGTTGCCGAGGGCCGTGCGGCCTTCGACCACTGCACCGTTGAGCGACAGGTTCACCGCCTCGCCCGTGGCCGTGTCGGTCAACCCGGAAGCTCCGGCCACCACGCCCAGCGCATAGGTCAGGGTGCCGGCACCATCGGCGCCAAACGCCGAGGTGAAGTTGGCGGCAAAGCTCTGGGTGTCGTTGGTCGCCAGTACCGTCTCGTCCACCGTCAGCGTCGGCTCCGTGCCGGTGGTGCTGATGCTCGGCCCGTCGTCGTCGAAGATCATCTTGGAGCCGATTTCGGTGGTCGTAACAGAGGCTTTGACCAGCGTGAAACCACCGATATCAAAGTCGGCGTGGTCATTGCCCTTGGCAGTGACGGCCGCACCGTTCTCGATAAGCACGCGGTTGTGATCCGCCGTAGTGGTGTATTCAATCTGGTAGCCGGCTTTAATGCCGGTGAGGGTTGCGACCCCTGCAGCAAAGCTGATGGTAATGGCCGGATCATTCACCGATCCGTCTGAATTCTCGATCACCAGCCCGGTGCTATTGTTGATCACGCGAACATTGGTGATGGCCACCGACGTATCGCCTGCGTATCCATTGATGAAATTCACGCCAGGTTCAGCCGCGGTGCTGAATGCGCTGATTTTTACGATAGCGCTCTTGCCGCTTTGCAATTGCACGACGTCGAAATTGGCCGACTTCGTGTTGTAGACGTCGGTAAAGTCGACGTTGGATTCAAGGTCGGCTTCGTTCTGATCCAGGTTGGGAATGGTCACATTCTGCCTGGCACCTGTGACGAACGAAAAGCGGATGCCCTCTTGCTCCACAATCATCTGATTGTTGGTGCCGAAGGTGGTCGGGCCACCCGCCTGGCTGGTATTGATCGTGTCGCCAGTGTTTATGTTGACGCCGCTTGACTGGTCTGCGGGGTCCTTGCCGGTGGCAATGATGGTGGGATCCGTGATTCGCAACACACCGCCGTCATCGACAACGTTCGGGTTCGCCTTCGTGAACATCAGGAACAGGTTCTGACCGGAGGGCGCATTGGCCAGGCTGAACACCAGATCTTCACTGGCTCCGATGAAAACCTTATTCAGCAGATTGAGCGAATCATCGGCGTTCGTCATATCGGGATGCTTGAGCGGTTGGTACTCCACGGTCCAGATCTTGCCGCCCGTGACCGGCGATCCGGTTTCTTCAATGTAGGCAGCGAACACGATCGCTCCGGCCGGGCCCCCGGCTCGGCCCACGACGATGTTGTTGTCGTTCGTATCGGTATAGAGAAGGATGCTGGTGCCATCGAGGGTATCGAGTCCGCTGTCCAGGCCATTGAGCGGTGCGCCTGAACTGTCGGTGAAGCTGATATCGGTAATGGTTCCTCCGGGCGCGGCGGTGACGGTGAATGCATCGCTGCCGGTGTTGCCCGCGGCACCGGTATAGCCGCTCAAGGCCGCACCCGTGGCGGTGCCTGCCCCCAGTCCGGCCAAACGGTTAGCGAAGGTCGTGGGCAGGGACGCCACCAGGATGTCGTTGTCGTCAGCGTCCCCCGCAGGGGTTGGCGTGGCAGTGGCGTTCTGCAATCCGGCCGTTTCATCCAGGGTCACGTCTTCGCCGGTGGCCACGACGCCCAAAGCGCTGGCTGTAACCGACGTTGTCACCAATGACTCGTTGAGGTCAGTGGTGAGGGGCTGGGTGAATAGAGCGATCTGATCGTTCGTTGACGATGAGTTTTTTTTCTGAGTAGCCATGACTTTCTCCAAAGCAATTGCAGTCACCAAGGCCGGACCGCGGACCTTTTTTTGGTACATGCCACAACTATGGATAAACGCCGGGCGATATACATCGGCCGATACTCCCAGGCGGGGCAGGAGATTCAGACTACTGGGAAGGGGAGACGGGATGACGCGAAGGAACGGAGTCGAATATTCCGCTTGTGAATGAGGGCATGGTGCGGGTGTTCAAGGTTGCCGGGGCTTTAACCTCCAGCGCGTCGAACTGAGGCTGAACCAGCCTGTCGAACTACATCCGCTCCTTGAAGCTGGGGAAAATGATGAAGTACGAATACGTGCCCGCGTTCCAAAGTGCGCTCTACGCGCCGAAGCCGTTAGCAGCACTGGCTAACGCGCACTGATTCAACGATCCGGCAAAAACCTGTCAGACCTCACAAGCCTGACAGGTGACGTTTTACTTGGACGACGCAATATCACGGCCGCGTGGTGCTGCCGCCACGCCTTCCTCGCGTAGACGATGCAATAACAACTGCGTGTTGTCCACGCAACCCATGCCTTCAGGCTTGCTTTCAACGCCCTCGATAACCAGAAGAAGTTGCGCTTTATTGAGGGCCAGCCGTTGCTGCAGGACTTCGATTTCCTCAACCTTGCGCTTGAGTCCACTGAGCAACTCTTCATGCCGCCAACCGTTCGCATTCATCGGCAGTAATTGTCGGATTTCTTCCAGTGAAAACCCCGCCGCCTGGGCGCCCGTGATGATCTCCAAAACCCACTCCGTATCAGGTGCATAGTCCCGATACCCATTGGCTTTGCGCCCGACAGATGTGATCAGGCCGCTCGCTTCGTAAAAGCGGATCCGTGAAGGCGCCAGTCCGCTGATTTTCGCCAGTTCGCCTATTCTCATATTCCACTCCGGAAAACCATTGACCTTAAAGTTGACTTTAAACCTAAAGTTATTTGGCGACCAAGCGGCGCAGATGTAATGCGTTGCCAAATCGCCATGGAATTCTGGGGTAGGCGAAAACCAGACCAGGACCATTCCCTCTGAACTGCCTATTGGATGGGCTGCACGTTATTGAACAAGGGCAAGGTTCAACAAGGGGCACGATCAGAACACGATTGGTCATACCCTCCATTTCATTCGGGAGATGCGAACATGGGTTATGTCACTACGCAGGACGGTGTTGAGATCTTTTACAAAGACTGGGGGCCACGCGATGCCCAAGTGATCTTTTTTCATCACGGATGGCCACTCAGTGCGGACGACTGGGATGCGCAGATGCTCTTTTTCCTGGCGAACGGCTACCGGGTCATTGCACACGACCGGCGTGGTCACGGGCGATCCAGTCAGGTCTGGGACGGGCACGACATGGATCACTATGCTGATGACGTCGCGGCCGTGGTCAACCATCTTGGGGTACAAGGCGCAGTTCATGTGGGGCACTCCACCGGCGGTGGTGAAGTCATCCATTACATTGCGCGCCACGGCGAAGACCGAGTGTCGAAGGCCGCCATAATCAGCGCCGTGCCACCCTTGATGGTTCAGACACCGAGCAATCCAGGCGGCTTGCCAAAGTCGGTTTTCGATGACTTGCAGGCACAGCTGAAGGCCAACCGCGCACAGTTCTACCATGACGTTCCAGCCGGACCTTTCTACGGTTATAACCGCCCTGGTGCAAAACCGTCTGAGGGCATCATCCGGAACTGGTGGCGACAAGGCATGATGGGCTGTGCAAAGGCTCATTATGACGGGATCGTGGCCTTTTCCCAGACCGACTTTACCGAGGATCTAAAGAGCATCACGATCCCCGTGCTGGTGATGCATGGTGATGATGACCAGATCGTGCCTTATGAAAACTCGGGGCTCTTGTCAGCCAAACTGTTGCAAAACAGCACGCTGAAAACCTACTCGGGCTTCCCGCACGGAATGCCTACGACGAACGCCGATACAATCAACGCCGATTTGCTCGCTTTCCTGCGAGGTTAGGCAACTGGGGGGGGGGTAAAAAACTGCCCCCCAGTTTCTTCGAAGCCAAAAAATCGATGCGTTGAAGATTCGACTATGTGGCTAAAAAAACTGAGCTGACCGAGTGTCCGCTTGCGACTCCCTTCGTCTATGTTTCCTGTTCCTCACTGGACTAAAAAATGGGGCTGTTAATCAATTAATTAAGGTATTTGCCCTGTTTAGGCTGCCCAGCGTAGTCCGGCGACGCTCAGCAGGATCATGCCGATCCAGACAAGTTTCCAGAACGATACCGCATCACCCATCCAATACATTCCAACGACGGCTGTGCCGGCAGCGCCGATGCCGGTCCAGACCGCATAGGCGGTTCCTACAGGCAGCACCCGCAAAGCCATCGTCAACAGGCTCAAACTGCCGGCCAATACTACGACCGTGCCGACCAGCAGCCAGGGCCTTTCAAGGCCATTGGCAGATTTCAAGCCGACCGCAAAGAAAATCTCCAGGAATCCGGCAACGATCAGCAGTAACCACGATGCGTTGTAAGTCATTCGATGAAACCTGTATGGGCAAAAAAAAGCGAGCCGGTCAAGGCTCGCCAAAGGGAGGTAAAAGGTCAGTTGGCCAACAGTTTGCCGCTGAACAGGCTGATCAGGGTTTTCACCAACAACACGGTCAGTGCCACGGTGAGAAACAGCAGAATTACAGCAGCGATTACCATCAGCACGGTGTTGTCCTGGGCATGTGCATATTTCAGCGCGGCATTGCTCAGGGCCGCGATGGGAAAGCTGATTGCCCACCACGAAGGGGCAAAGGGCACATCGCGACGGAACACTTTGAAGCCGAGCACCACGAACAGAAACAGGCCGAAGTAGAACAATACGCTGGCAAACCGGTCGATCTCGCCGAACACGTTGGTGTACGCCAGGAAACCGACTTCAAAGGGGGCAATAAGGACCATCAGCGAAGGCACCATGCCTTTGGCCAGCGTTGTCTCATGCACCAGCCGCGAAAAGATCCGGGTGAAGAAAACCAGCGCCAGCACCGCACCCACGGCGAGGGCAAACAGGTTGAACTCAGCAACCCAGGCCATGGGCATATGCGCACCGGTTACCGCGATATCGAGGGTGGCAACACCCGGAATCAACCAGGCAGGTACGGCATTCAACGAATCCTGATTGCCCGACAACAGGCGAAAAACCACGAGGCCTGCGAGCAACACCGTCAGTGCGCTGCCCAGTATCCAGAGAGCCCGTCCGAGCAATTCGTTGTGGGGCGCGGCGACTGCCGAAAGCAGCAACAGTGCAATGGTGACGGTGCCGAAAAAGTTGCTGGCGATCGGATGGTTGAACTCGGCCCTTACCGCTTCTGGATGTTTCACCCATTTGCCCAGGTAACCCAAGGTCAGCAGCACGAATACCAGGCCGGCCAGGGCGCCAATCGCTTCACCCAACACTCCGCCGACGCCGTAATACTGACCACTCAAGCGCCAAGCCAGTCCCAGACCGGCCAGGCCCATGACCGAGCCGAACAGATTGATAGGCAGGTTTTTGATGGACGTATTGCTGGTTTGCACCGATTGAGCGGCAGCGACCGTGGGGGTATATGCAGTGTTCATGGCAGTCTCCCGTTTGACTGAATTTGCTGTTGGGGCTATTTTCAGCCAAACAGACCTTGGCTGAAATAGTCATTAAGCGACGTATTCAGCCAATGATTCGACGAGGACAGACATCATGCGCATAACCCTCCTGGCCTTCCCCCGCGTGCAACTGCTGGACGTTGTCGGACCTGCCGATGTCTTCGCCGAAGCAGCCAGGCAACTGGGCAACCCACGCGCCTATCGGGTTGAAGTGATCGGCACCGGCAAAGGGATGATCAAAAGCTCAAGTGGTTTGAAGCTTGCCATCGACGACACCTTTGAAACGTATAAAGGCAAGATTGACACCTTGCTTGTCGCTGGCAGTCCACACATCGATGAAATTGCCCTGGACCCTGCATTGCAGGAATGGCTACGCCGGCAGGCGAAATCCGTACGTCGTATCGGCTCCGTCTGTAGCGGTGCTTTTTTGCTGGCCGCCGCCGGGCTACTTGACGGACGCCGTGTCACCACTCACTGGAACGCCAGCGCAAAGCTGGCCAGGGAACACCCGCAAACCCATGTCGACCCGGACAGCATCTTTATCAAGGATGGCAACATCTACACCTCGGCAGGGGTAACGGCGGGCATGGACCTAGCTTTGGCGCTGGTCGAAGAAGACCACGGCAGAGAACTGGCGCTCAGCGTTGCCCGTGAAATGGTGATGTTCTTCAAGCGGCCCGGCGGACAATCGCAGTTCAGCGCGCAACTGGCGGCACAAACCGCCGAACGCAGCGTGATCCGTGACGTGCAGGATTATGTTGTGGAACACCTGAAGGCCGACTTGAGCGTACCCATCCTGGCCGCCCGCGCCGGTATGAGCGAGCGCAACTTCGCCCGTACCTTCAAGGCCGAAGCCGGTTCAACCCCGGCCGAATTTGTCGAACTGGCGCGCATCGATGCGGCCAGACGGTTAATCGAAGACTCGGACGTATCACTCAAGCGCCTGGCCGATACAGTAGGTTATGCCAATACGGACGGGTTCAGGAGGGCATTCATGCGGCGTCTCGGGGTTGGTCCCAGTGATTATCGAAAGCGTTTTTCATCGGTGTAATGTAGAGGGGCCTCATCGCTAAATGTTGCCGCCACATCATGGGCAACCCGAAGCGTGAACTCCAGGATGGCGGCATTTAGGGCGGGTAGGGCGAGCTGATTTGGGTTGATTTTGAAACGCAGGCATCGCTGGGTGCTGCGGCCTGAAGGTTCGCTGTTTTGGTAATTCACATCACTCAATGCTCATGGGCATGCGAATGGATGGAAAGGGCACCAGGGACCTTGGTGCGTTCGAGCCCCCCACGTTCCAGCCACCGAAGGGTCTGCTCATAGGCACGCTGCAGCAAAGACTCGGTCTGGTCAAAGTTGAAAACCGAGACATCCACCGGGCACAAGGGCGGGACGATGTGCAGACTGGTGACAGTGCGGAAGTGTTCGATGTCGCTCACCAGCTGACGCATGCTCATCAGATTGACGGTGTGCAGGGCCAAGGCGACCAGTCCTCGGGGAGGTTGCGTCAGGTCGCAACTCACTCCGGTGGGGATTACCACGACGTTGGTGGCTCCCAAGGCTACGGCAGTCGAAATAGGTGTATTGCTTGCCACGCCGCCATCAACCAGAAACTGATCGGCGATTTGTACGCAGGGGAACACCAGCGGAATGGCAGCGCTGGCCAGTAACGCCTGCTCGAGTTCGCCACTGGACAGGACCGTCTCGGCACCACTGAGCAGGTTGGTGGTGACGATGTACAGGGGCAGCACCGCATCCTCAATGCGGTGAATGGGCAGTGCCTGACCCAGCAGCCGATTCAAGGCCGACGGTTGCAACAGATAGCCACGCCGTTTGATCAATCCTCTACAGGTATCGAACCAAGAGAGGGGGAAGATGTCAGTTTTACTCAGCCCGCGCCAGAATCCGGCGAGCGCCTCGACGCCATCGGAATCGGGTCTTGCGGCAAAGTAGGCACCGTTGATAGCGCCTACCGAAGCACCAATCACCATGTCAAATCGAACATTGGCTTCGACCAGGGCCCGCAACATTCCCACCTGCACCGCCCCCAAACTGCCACCGCCAGCGAATACGATTGCGGTTTTGGTCGTCATGGCGGAAGTCTCTGTGCGGAAATGTATCGAATGAGTGTAGCTGGCGGGGCGGCATGACTTCCGGCAGCCCGCCATATGCATTCAGTGCGCGACCTATGAAGCGGCGCTTGCCTCATTGGTAGAATTCAAATAGCAGGCCATCTCCCGTTCGACAACGTCGATCTCATTTAGCCCCCAGTTTGTAAGGGGCGCGGAAAGTTTGCCGGTCGACGCAAAACTCGCCGCCAGCAGACGGGTCATCAGCGTCTTTGCCAAGTCCAGTTGCTCCTGAAGCTCCTCGATTTTGGTTGACTGAGTTCCTCAGGGCGTGAAGCTGACGGTCGGCTTGGCTCAGATTCAGGTTTCGCAAGCCTGTCTCTCACCCAACCGCTCTACCAACCTTAGGGGATAACCGTCGGGATCCAGGACGATGAATTCGCGCTGGCCTACTTCTACATTGTCCGCCCGATACCAGGTGTCTTTGCATTCTCGATAGAGAGGAAATCCAACCTGATCAAGTTTTTGGATGACGGGTGCGACAGTCTCAACATCAATTTGTAGGTTATGCAATTGCCGGTAGCCGAGCATCTGAATCAACACTTCGTAAAAAACGAACAATTCGCAACGAATAAACGATTTTTACTGATGCTACATGCCCGTTAGCATGACCTCTTCCAGCCCATTTGCTTCATGCGGAGACAGCCATGCAGATGGCCATCCAATGCCGCGGTTTCGAGATTACTTCAGCAAGCGCCTGGCCTACCGCTTAAGTCACTGCGCCGCCCGAATTGGGGCGGGTGATCGTGCGGCGCTATATGAGTATCGGCCAACCTTGGATAGTTAAATGACCACCATTAGCGTCGGCCAATCTTGGATGTGGGCCGCCTTTATCGGGTTCGTCCTCGCCATGCTGGCGCTGGATCTTTTCGTCTTCGGCGGGCGCAAGGCGCATCGTGTTTCAGTACGCGAAGCGCTGGCCTGGGTCATCGCCTGGGCCAGTTTGGCGTTGGTCTTTTCCGTCCTGCTCTGGTGGTATCTGCGCAGCATGTTCGGCGCCGAAGTGGCCCAGCGTACAACGCTCGAATTCCTGACGGGCTACCTGATCGAGCAGTCGCTGTCGATCGACAACATGTTCGTTTTCGTGATGATCTTCGGCTATTTCGCCGTGCCGCCAGAGTTGCAGCGCCGCGTCCTGCTCTATGGCGTGCTCGGCGCCATCATCATGCGCGCCGGTATGATTTTCGCCGGTGTCTGGCTGGTGCAGGAGTTTGCCTGGCTGCTCTATGTCTTTGGCGCTTTCCTCCTCATCACCGGCTTCAAGATGCTGATCTTCGCCAACCAGCAGCCAGAGCTCGAAAAGAACCCTTTGCTGCGCTGGCTGCGTAGCCATCTTCGCATCACCGACGGTTTTCACGGCGAGCACTTCTTCGTGCGCCAGAACGGCCTGCGCTGGGCGACACCGATGTTCCCGGTGCTGGTACTGATCGAGGCCAGCGACCTGGTGTTCGCGGTCGACAGCATCCCGGCTATCTTCGCCGTCACCACCGACCCCTTCATCGTGTTCACCTCCAACATCTTCGCCATCATGGGCATGCGCGCACTGTATTTTCTGCTTGCCGACATGGCCTACCGTTTCCACTTGCTCAAATATGGTCTGGCCATCGTACTGGTGTTCATCGGCGGCAAGATGCTGGTCGCGCCGTGGTGGCACATGCCGATCCAATGGTCGCTGACCACGGTCGGCGGCATCATCTTGATTTCGGTACTGTTGAGCCTGACTTTGACGAAGAGCAAAACACGGGTTACGGGAGAACAATGATGAATTTGAGACAAGAACGGGCGATGGCGGCACCGACGCTAGCTGAGTGCGACAGTGATGGTCGACTGATCGGCGTAGTCATCGACCGGTTGAATCCACAACCCAAAGCAGACGGTGGCGACAGGCAAAAGTCGGCCAATAGCGGCCTACCTGAAAATCAAGCTTTCAACAAAGCATCCGCGATTGTTCCTGAAAAAGTCGTCTCTACCGGCCCGGTGAGAAAAACTGATCCCACACCATCCCATTGAACCGTTACAACTCCGCCGTCACATTCGACCTCAACGCAATTGTCTAACAAGCCACGACGAATTCCGTTAACCGCGGCGCCACAAGAGCAGGAGCCTGAACCCAGCGGGATACCACCCCCGCGCTCCCAAATTCGCAACCGGATGTGCTTTCGGTCAATGATCTGGACGAAATGCACGTTCGTCCTGAGGGGAAACAAGGGGCTGGTTTCAACTCCCGGTCCAATCGTCGCAATCTCAACGGCTGTCAGATCATCCACAAAATAGGTGCAGTGCGGATTTCCCATGCTGCAAGCTGTTGGGTGACCGGCAAGTGGCATCACTAAAGTGTCCATTTCCAAAGCCAGAGGAACATCCGACCAGCCCAAAAGTGGCTTTCCCATGTTTACAGAAATGGCGCCGGTTGAAGTTCGTTCGCAAGTCAGCAGGCCACGGTTGGTTCGCAGTGCTGCCGAAGTCATATTGGATTCACGCATCAGCATATCAGCGGCCCCGCGCGTTGCGCTGCCACAAGCGTCCAGCGTTGAGCCATCTGCATTCCAGAACATCAAACGCGCATCTGCATCATCGCAATCAAACACCACCGCGAGTTGATTGAAGCCGATTCCTCGGTTCCGATCTCCCATTAGACGAGCCATATTGCTGGTGATTGGATTCGGTGATTTTCGCGAGTCGACGATAACGAAATCATCGCCATTGGCGTGCATTTTATGAAAGCTGAGCGGCATAAATAGACCTGGCAGCAAGACATGTGATGAGTTGACGTTTTAAAGCGATCTATCCCTATTCGCATGACTTTTGCAAGCTACGTGAAAACTCATGAGGCGAACGTGTTTGGCAGACTGGACACATCGTTGTGTTTGATTCGTCACCGGCAGCTTTTGGCCGAATTAGGTCAGTTTCGACAGGCGAAGACCGACCCGATGCAGGGAGTCCCTTTCACTTTTCGAGACTCTCGGTATGGCTGACAGCTACCTGCCGCCCGCGCTCCAGGTTGACGCCGGCCAGGATCAGCAAGCCGACAACGAAATAGCTGCCGGTAATCAGCATCGCCAGGCGGTGATCGCCTCCGGACAGCCAACTGCTCAGGCCGTAAGTCATGGGGCCGAGGATTGCCGACAGTTTGACGGCTAGCCCCCAGAGGCCGAAGAACTCCGCCAGCCGCGTCGGCGGCGCGAGCAGACCGACTATCGCACGTCCGGCCGATTGGCTGGCGCCCATGCACAGACCGGCGAGGTTGGCCGCCAGCCAGAACAGCCCGGGGCCGCGCGCGACCCAGACCAGGCCGACCATGCCGAGCCAGCCCAGCAGGGTCAGCGCCAGCGTGGTGCGATGGCCGAGGCGATCCTGCAGCCAACCGAACAGCACGGCACCGATGGAGGCCGTGATATTCACCACGAAGATCAGCAACAGCGTGTCCTGGGTACTGAAGCCCATGACCTGATTGGCATAGATGGCAGCCAGGGTGATCACCGCCGAGATACCGGCCTGGTAGCAGACGGTGCAGGCAAGGAAGCGCAGCAGGTCACGATAGCGGTCGGCTTCGCGCAGTGTCTGCGCGAAGCGCGCCAGCACCGCTTGCGGGATAGGCCTGTCGCTGCTCCCTGTCTGCGGCAGGCTGCGTTCACGCAAGAACAGGAAGGTCGGTACGCTGGCCAACGCGAACAAGACCGCAGTGATCAGCATGCACACCGGCACGAACTGCGCCGCTGTCTGGCCTTGCGCCTGGGCCCAGCTGACGAAGGCCAGGCAGGCGCCCAGGCTGACCAGGCCGCCTATATAGCCAAACCCCCAGCCCCAGCCGGACACCTTGCCTAAAGCATCCGAACGGGCGAGCTGGGGCAGGAAGGCGGCAATCAGGTTCTCGCCGCTGCCGAAGCAGTAGTTGGATAGCACGATGAACAGAATCGCAACGCCGAGCTCCCCCGGCCCGGCCAACGCCAGTCCAGCGGTAAAGGTGACGCAACCGATCGTGCTGAACAGCAGCAGGCGTTTCTTGCAGGCGAACGCGTCGGCGTAGGCACCGATCAGCGGAGCGGTCAGGATGATCAGGGCGTAAGAGAGGGATATGGCGCTGGTCCAGGCCAGCGTACCCCAGGCTTCGCCCTTGGCGACCACGGCGACGAAGTAGGCGTTGAACACGGCGGTGATCACCACGGTCGTGTAGCCGGAGTTGGCGAAATCGAACATCGCCCAGGCCCAGATTTCTCGGCGTGTCACTCCGGGGGCAAGGCTGGCTGGCATGGCAGATCTCTCTGCAGGGGCTGCGTTCTTCAGAAGCCTAGCCCCGGCTCACCCATCCTGCGAGCGCTGCAGCTGATGATGGCATTCCCAGTCGCCTCCGTAGGCGCATAATGGCAGTTGGCAAGGATCTACACACACAGAGTGTTCTGTCATGAGGGGCTGCCGATGCCTCGTCCGCCTCCAGAAACCCGTGCCGTTCCCCGTTGCGATGGGGACGCGGAAAAATTGCTCGAAATTGTCCGGCGCACCGTGGTCGAGCTGCGTCCGCAAGCGGCAGAAGGTTTGCAAGTCACCTTGCACAGCGTGCTGGATCGGGATCTGGGCGTAGACAGCCTGGCTCGAGTCGAGCTCTGGTCACGTATCGAGCACGAATTCGGTGTGCGCTTGCCAGAAAACCTGTTCGCCTCGGCAGACACCCCCACCGACATACTGCGCGTGCTGCACAGCAGGCATGGCGCCGAGGCCGTACGTCCGTTGCCCTCCAGCAACTCCAGCGAGACCCTGATAGCAACGGGGCAGACGCCAGACGCCGCGCGGACCTTGATCGAGGTACTGGACTGGCATGTGCGCCAGCAGCCGCAGCATCTCCACGTGCGCCTGCTAGGTGAAAGTGACCAGCAGGAAGATATCAGCTATGGCGCCTTGCACCAGGGGGCCTTGGCCGTTGCCGCAGGGCTGCAACGCAGTGGCTTGCACGCCGGTCAGACCGTGGCCCTGATGCTGCCCACAGGTCGCGACTTTCTCCAGGGCTTTTTCGGCATTCTGTTGGCCGGTGGTGTGCCGGTGCCCATCTACCCACCGCTGCGCCTGTCGCAGATAGAGGATCATCTGCGCCGCCAGGCCGGCATTCTGCGCAACGCCGAGGCCAAAGTGCTGATTACCGTGACGCAAGCGAAGCTGCTCGCCCGGTTGCTCCAGCCGCAGGTCCCGAGCCTGACGCGCATTGCCAGCGTGGCCGAACTGACAGGCGAGGGGGGCGAGTGTGTCACACCGCCGCGGCAACCGGATGACATCGCCTTCCTGCAGTACACCTCGGGCAGTACTGGCCAGCCCAAGGGCGTGATGGTCAGCCACGCCAATCTGCTGGCCAATCTGCGCGCCATGGGGAGGGCTCTGAAGGTGGGGCCGCAAGACGTGTTCGTCAGCTGGCTGCCCATGTACCACGACATGGGATTGATCGGTGCCTGGCTGGGCAGCCTGTACTACGGCTACAGCCTGATGCTGATGTCGCCGCTGGCTTTCCTGGCACGGCCGGCGCGTTGGCTATGGGCCATCGACCGCTTCCGCGGCACGTTGTCGGCGGCGCCCAACTTTGCCTACGAACTGTGTCTGAACAAACTTGCTGACGGCGACCTCGAGGGCCTGGACCTGAGCAGTTGGCGCCTGGCCTTCAACGGTGCCGAACCGGTCAGCCCGCAGACCTTGCAGCGCTTCGCCGAACGCTTCGCTCGCTACGGCTTGGCGCCCACTGCGCTGGCGCCCGTCTATGGGTTGGCCGAGGCCACACTGGGCGTGGCCTTTCCTCCCCTCGACCGAGGACCGCTGATCGACCGGGTACAGCGCGACGCGTTCCAGGCCCGTGGCAATGCACTGCCCGTCGAAGCGGATGCCAGCGCAGCGCTGCGCTTCGTCTCCAGCGGTCGACCACTGCCGGGCCATCAGATTCGTATCGTCGATGGCAGCGGAATCGAACTGCCCGAACGCAGCGAAGGGCACCTGCAATTTCGCGGGCCGTCTACCTCGGCAGGCTACTACCGCAACCCCGAAGAGACCCGCCGGGTGCTGCGCGATGGCTGGTTCGACTCGCTCGACTTCGCCTACATGGCCGGCGGCGAGGTCTACCTGACCGGCCGCGCCAAGGACTTGATCATCCGTGCCGGGCGCAACATCTACCCCTACGATGTCGAAGCAGCGGTCGGCAATCTGCCCGGGCTGCGCAAAGGCTGCATCGCGGTGTTCGGCAGTCCGGAGCCGGCCACCGGCACCGAGCGCCTGGTGGTGTTGGCGGAAAGCTACGAGAAGGACGCTGCTGCGCGGCAACAGCTGCAGCAGGAGGTCAACCGTATCGTGTTCGACCTCACCGGTGTGGCGCCCGACGATATCGTTCTGGCGCCACCGCATAGCGTACTGAAAACCTCCAGCGGAAAGCTTCGCCGTGCTGCCAGTCGTGAACTGTATGAGCGCGGCGAAGTGGGGCGGCCGCACCTGGCCGTTTGGCGCCAGCTGCTGCGCCTGGTATTGCAGGCCTTGCGCGGGCATTTCGGTCGCGGCTGGCAGACCTGCCGCGCCGCGTTGTATGCCACTTACATCTGGCTGCTGTTCTGGCTGGTCACACCGCTGACCTGGCTGGTCGTTGCAATCCTGCCGCGCCAGCGTTGGTGTCGCAGCTTTACCCGTGCGGCCTCCCGGCTGTTTCTGCGCCTGACGGGTGTTCCGTTCAGTGTCACGGGACTCGAGCGCCTGCCTTCCTCCTCGGTGAGCGTGCTGGCCGCAAACCATGCCAGCTACCTCGATGGTGTCATTCTCAGCGCGGCCCTACCGCCGCAGTTCAGCTTCGTTGCCAAGCGCGAATTGGCTGACCAGTGGATCGCCGGCCGGTTCCTGCGCAAGCTCGGCGCCCGCTTTGTCGAACGCTTCGACCTGCAGCGCAGCGCCGCAGACACCGAACCCCTGGCCGAGGCGCTGCAGGCTGGCCAGCCCCTGGTGTTCTTTCCCGAGGGAACCTTCACCCGCGAGCCAGGATTGCGAACGTTCCACATGGGCGCCTTCGTGCTAGCTGCGCGTGCCGGCGTGCCGCTGCTGCCGGTCGCAATTTGCGGCACGCGCAAGGTGCTGCGCGACGGTCAGTGGTACCCGCGCCACGGTGCAATCCACGTCAACGTCTGTTCTCCGCTGTTGGCAGACGGGCCGGACTGGATGGAGGCAATCAAGCTGCGGGATGCGACGATAGCGGTGCTGCTAGAGCACCTGGATGAATCGGAACGAGCCCAGCGCCCAGGTTAGGCGACTACTTTGCTGCCGTCGTTTTTCCAGAGCCGTTTATAGAGTGGGCACACGTCAAAATCTAAATCCGCTGTGAGCGCCCGCTTTTGGCCGACTGCTGCCTGTCGCGAAGGGCCGGAAACCACTCAGTCACTCCGGTGCCATCATCACCACAAGCGTCATCTTGATGAATTCTTCAATCTTATCGATGGCTTCCAGGGTACCGCGTACGTTGTTAGCGACACCGGCTGACCCAAACTGCTCGACCCAGCCAGGCGCTATAGCGGAGGGCGGGCCTGCACCCGGCCCAGAGCGGTTTCATGCTCTGGGCGCACCTGCTGGAATATTTCGACACACTGCTTGAAACGGGCTTTACTGGAACAAGTCGTGCGGACTATCGAGGGCTGCATGTGCTCGGCAGCCAGTACTGGCTGGATGCCGAGTTCAAAACTACACCCGTTGTGGTTGAGGAGCAGTCCTTGCCCATGTCCCGGTTTCTCTGCGCCATGCTGTTCGCGCTGCTGCTCGTCGGCTGCGCCACCACGCGCTTGCCTCACGAATTCAGCGAGGCGATACCCGCCAGCGATTCGGCGTTCGGGCGCTCGATCCAGGCTCAGGCCGCCGAGCATGAGGGGCGCTCGGGTTTTCGCTTGCTGCCCAACAGCAGTGAAGCATTCCGGGCGCGCGCGGAGTTGATCCGCAATGCGCAGAAAACCGTCGATCTGCAGTACTACATCGTGCATAACGGTTTCAGCACTCGGGCGCTGGTGCATGAAATGCTGCTGGCAGCAGATCGCGGCGTACGGGTACGCATCTTGCTCGATGACACTGCCAGCGACGGCCAGGAAGAAGTCATCGCTACCCTGGCGGTGCACCCGAACATCCATATCCGCGTCTTCAACCCTTTGCATCTGGGGCGCAGCACCGTGGTCACTCGAACCATGGGCCGCCTGCTTGATCTTTCCCAACAACACCGACGCATGCACAACAAACTGTGGCTGGCCGACAACAGCGCAGCCATCGTCGGCGGACGCAACCTGGGGGATGAATATTTCGACGCCAGGCCCGATCTCAACTTCACCGACATGGACCTGCTGGGCATCGGCCCGGTCGCCGAGCAATTGGGACACAGCTTCGATCAGTACTGGAACAGCGCCTTGAGCCAGTCGATCAGTGACTTCCAGCTCAACAAGCCAACAGCGCAAGACTTGCTCGAAAGCCGCCAACGCCTGGAGCAATCGCTCCAGACCTCACGTATCGAGAGCAAGGCGTTGTACAACCATCTCATGACCTACCAGACTCAACCGCAACTCGAGACCTGGCGCAAGCAGCTGATCTGGGCCCATAGCAAGGCGATGTGGGACGCTCCAGGCAAGGTCCTGGCCAGCGGCGAACCGGCCCGCGCGCTATTGATGGCCACACAGCTGCGGCCTGAACTCGATAGCGTCAATAGCGAGCTGATCATGATCTCGGCCTATTTCGTCCCGCAAAAGCCGGGCATGGACTATCTCCTGGGTCGTGCCGATGCCGGCGTTGATGTTCGCCTGCTGACCAACTCACTGGAGGCCACCGATGTGCCGGCGGTGCATGGCGGCTATGCACCGTATCGCAAGACTCTGCTCGAACATGGCGTGAAACTCTATGAGCTGCGGCGCCAGCCGGACGATCCCGGTCGTAGCTCCTCGTTTGGTTTCAGTGGTGGCTCTGACTCCAGCCTGCACACCAAGGCCATGATCCTGGACAGACAGAAAGTGTTCGTCGGCTCGTACAATTTCGACCCGCGTTCAGTGTTCTGGAACACTGAAGTCGGGGTGCTGGTCGATAGTCCCGAACTGGCCGGCTACGTACGCCAACTGGCGCTTGAGGGCATGGCGCCGGCCCGGAGTTACCAGGCCCGACTGGAAAACGGCGAAATTGTCTGGCTCACCGAGGACGACGACCGCCTGCATACCTTGCGCAAGGAGCCCGGCGGCAAGTGGCGCAGCTTCAAGGCCTGGCTCAGCGACAAGATCGGCCTGGAGAAAATGCTCTAGATCGAAACCCGGAGTACACCCACTGACCTCACGCCCGCGTGTGAGCATTAAATCGGAGCGCAGAGCGCAGGGCTTGCGTCAGGCCGCCGTGCAATAGGGACTTACAAAGAAGCCTCTCGATAAGGGTGACGCGATCAAGCTGGATGTCTTCTGACGTTTTTGTCTTCACCTGCATGACTCAGGCGCCTTGCAGCAAACGGAGGGTACCTTATGCCCTTATTTTTGAGGGTAATGAATGAAACAAGGACAGGTTCTGCTGTTGGCTTTGTTGATGCTGTTTTTAACGGGGTGCACGACTACGCCGCCAAAAGACCAAGGCAATCTCTGCAGTATTTACCGTGAGTATCCCGACTGGTATGAGGACTCGCTGCAAATGCAGAGTGAATATGGGACGCCTCTGCATGTGGCCATGGCGATCATGAAGCAGGAAAGCAGTTACGTGGCGGACGCATTGCCGCCTCGTGACTACCTGCTGTGGGTGATCCCCTGGGGGCGAGTCAGTTCGGCCTACGGTTATGCGCAGGCTCAAGACCCGGTGTGGGGTGAGTACAAGGACAATACGGGCAACGGTGGTTCGCGTGACAGTTTTGACGACGCGATCATGTTTATCGGTTGGTACACCACTGGCACCCAACGTCAGCTCGGAATCTCCAAATGGGACACCTACAATCAGTACCTGGCCTATCACGAGGGGCGTGGGGGCTTTAGCCGCAATACCTATCGCAGTAAACCTTGGCTGATGCAGGTTGCCCAGAAAGTGCAAAAGCAGTCAGAGATTTACAACGCTCAACTTAAAGTGTGTCGCCAAGAGTTGGAAGATGAACGTAGCGGGTGGTTTTAACGCATTTACGAAAAAAACCCCGCACCTCCTGGGGGAGATGCGGGGCAAGGTAGTACACATGGTGAGGAAGGTCGGCCTCCTCAAATGCAGACTGGCTGTATTCGAAGCGTCCGTTAAAGGTGTCACCTGTAAACCTCACCTTGGCCAACGCCCCCTCGACGCATATTTAAAGTCGAGAGAGAGGGCGAGCGAAATCAATAATTATCAAAGACAGATTAATAAATACGGATATGACGTCGTGGATAGCCTCTCGGTGATGGCGTCGCGAGGTCAAGCCTGTTCCAAAAGAAGTCTGGCGGTGCTGATAGGCAAGGGGTGAGGTGCATTGATCCGGCCTTCCAATCTGATCACGAACGCCAAGGCCTCTGCGTAGCTGCGAAACTCAACGCACCACGCGTTCATCCATACATTCCAGCCTTCCGGTTTGCTCGCCTTCTCGATTTTTATCAGCATCCTGGAATCCCTCCATGTGGTGGTTTAGCCTGGTCTCGAACCGGGGAAAACCGAAGTGCGGTGTGTGAATGTTTGTCTGCGTGGCCTGGGTGACGACGCGGGACAAAACAGTAAATCTGCTCAGGAAAGTCAGCCTCTGCAAATGCGGTTTTGATGGCAGTCGAAGCTTTCGTCAAAAACGTCACCTGCAGGCCCTGCCATGGCTAACCCTCCTCCTGGCACATTTAAAGCCGATAGAGGGGAGTGTTTGGAAATTAATAATTATCAAAAATGGATTTACGGCGGCGGGGGGGATTCAGACGTTGGAACCGTGTTTGCGTTCGATTGGGCATTCTCTAAACCAAGGGCTTGCAAGCGAAAGCGGATGCAAGCCCTTGTTTGTTTCTACTTCATTGTTTCAATCTTGATCGTGGTTGCCTGATGCTTCAGGACGTCGGGTCTGCCTTGCGGCGATCGCTGCCGGCCGGGTTGCCGGTATCGATCAGCCTTCTTTCCAGCAGTACGTTTTCCAGGGCCTGGCGGTCTGACGGGTTCATCTGATGTTCTCGCTCCTTGAGTTCCAACAGGATCGGGGTCGACCACTGGCGGTAGGTTTGTTCAGCACTACGATTGAGTGACATGGGTTCCTCCTTGATCAGGCTCCTGCCAATAAAGGCGCCGCACTTCGATACGCCAAAAAACCCTAGTCGACGAAGCCTGTTCCCGCCACTGCTTTACGTCGGACTGCCATTGCCCCAGATGCCTGTAGCGGCAGTGCGCCGTACGTAGTCGCCAAAGTCGCGCGCCGGCCGTCCCAGCGCCCGCTGTACACCATCGGCCACGGGTGTGTTGCGTCCGTCCAGCACAGTCGTGAAGAGATACAACACCAGGTCGATCAACGCCGGGGGAAGCTGTTCCTGTTCCATTGCCTGTCGATAGGCGTCCCGAGGTACGGCCACGAATTCGATCTTGCGACCGGTGGCGCAAGCAATCTCGGTCACGGCCTGGGCAAAGGTCAACGCCCGAGGGCCGGTCAGTTCATAGAGCTGGTTGGTGTGTCCGGGTTGGGTCAGTGCCGCGACGGCACATTCGGCGATGTCTTCAGCATCGACAAAGGGCTCGGCGACCTGGCCGACGGGGAGTGCAAGCTCACCTTGCACAATGGGTTCAAGAAAGTGTGCCTCGCTGAAATTCTGGCAGAACCAACTGGCCCGCAGAATCGTCCAGTCAATCCCGCTGTCCTGTACGACGCGTTCGGCCTGTTGCGCTTCAACTTCGCCGCGCCCGGATAACAAGACCAGTTTGCGGACGCCGCTTTTCACCGCCAGGTCGGTGAACGCCTGGATGGTTTCAACGGCGCCTGGAACGGCGAGGTCCGGTTGAAAGGAAATGTAGACGCAATGAACGCCATCGATCTCGGCGTCCCAGGTCGATCGATCTTCCCAGTCGAAGGGTGGATTGGCATCGCGCGAACCCCGGCGAACGGGCAAGCCTGCAGCCTCGAGCCGTTGTGTGATGCGACGTCCGGTTTTGCCGGTGGCGCCGAGGACCAGCGTGATGGGTTGGGCCGTTTTCATCGCGTTCATCTCCATCGATTAATGTGAGTGATGCTCATGTTTAAAAGATGATAGATGCTCATGTTTCGCCGTCAACCCATCAGATCGAATTCCCCGACGTGCGGCATCTGTTGTTGGGCGTAGGGAATGGCGATGCTAAGGTGAGTACATGTCACGTTTTTGATCGGGAACTCACTCGTGCGCAAAAAAACCTCTGAAACCCTCGAACAGCCTGCTGCACAAGCGGTTCGACGCAATCCCACGCAACAGCGCAGCCGCGATCGTCAGGAGCGGATTCTGGCCATGGCCACTCAATTGATCGCGGACAAGGGCAGCGATCAACTCAAGATGAGTGAAATCGCCGAGCGCTCCGAGATCTCGATCGGTTCCCTTTATCAGTATTTCCCTGACAAGAGTTCCGTGATCCGTACGCTGGCTGAGCGCTATAACGCTGAAAGCCGTCGTTGCATTGCCGAGGCAATGGAGGCTGTCGAGGATGCCCGGGGTTTGCGCGCCGCCTATTCGCAGTTGCTCGATCTGTATTACGAGATCGTGATGACGACACCGGTGATGCGTGACATCTGGTCCGGCATGCAGGCCGACAAGCAGTTGTTGCAGCTGGAACTGGAGGAGAGCCGGGTTGCCGGAGCCCTGCTGGCCCAGGCGATGCTACGCGTGTATCCCGACTGCGACGAGCAACAGGTCGAGGAGTCCGCGTTTTTGATCTGGCACCTGGGTGAGGCGACCATGCGGTTGGCGGTCACTTGTGCACCCGTTGAGGGGCGATCACTGGTCGAGGCGTTCAAGCGCATGTCCCTGCGCGAGATCATGGAGCCCGCGCGCAGGGACATCGACTTGCCGTAAAAACCTGACGGCGACTTCATGCTCCCTAAACGAAGGGTTGGCCGCCAAAGCCACGGGGCAGTCGTTGCAGGCCGGCCATCGCGGTCAGCCGCTCGGTCCAGGTTGAACGCCAGTCATTGGCGGTGTGCACGGCTTTGGCTTTGCGTGCTGCGCGGCGGGCAGCGTTGCGCTCAGCCTTGCGGGCTTCTTTGTAGGCGTCGGTGTTTCGGCAGCTTCGGCATTTCACCCGGTTGAGTTCGCGGGTCGATACGAGGTTGTTGCCGTGGTGACCGCAGGCCAGGTGCCCGCTGACTTTGAAATGAGTGACCATTGGAACGTCTCCTTCGTGACGTGTGAGCGGTTGACTCCACGTGAGCGGGGACGTTCGATTGGTTTTGCGCAACAAAAAATCCCGGTTCCAGGCCGGGTTGTGAGAAGGGATGGAAATCCGGCAAGCAGCCAAGGGTGAGGAGACGTACGGTCACCGATCATGCTGCCCGAATAGGGCCTTTTCCCGCACCGCGAATCCGTGACGGATCATCTGAACCGGGGCAGAGGCCGGTCGACAGGCTTGAGAGACGACAGCGTGTGCCGGATCAGCGGCGTGTCCTTCTCAATGTCGTTCAGGCGATCACGAATTCTGAGGGCGGTGGGGTGTCCGCCTTGATGATCGACCCAGTCGGCGATTTCCTTGCAGGCTGCGGCCAGGCGAGCCTGACGGGAGTCCAGCAAGGTGAGCAGGGTGGTGATGGACTCTTTTTCGGACATGGGAGGCACCTCCGTTCAAGAAACCTGGGTGTGGCAACAAAAAGCCCGCCTGGGGCGAGCTTTCTGCCGAAAGGGTTACTGATCCTTCAACAATCTCAGTATAGACCCGTTAAAAAAATGGTGACGAGCCGTCAACTTTGTCGGGCTGTCACTTGTGATTGAGCGTTCAACTGATGGCAAACACGCACAGCGTCTTCTTCAATATCGTAGCCATCTCCGATGAAGCCTTGGGTGCGGGTATCGGCGATGCGGTACCAGACTGCGGCATCCGGTGGCAGGTGGTCATATTCACCCGCACGGCGACCATGGATGATGATCTTTTTGCAACGCTTCACGACGAAAATGTCTTCCATGGCGTCTCCGCAGCGGATACGTGTTCAGTTCAACTATAGAAGCCATTGGTGATCGTGCAAAAAATAGGCAGGTCAATTCGTCGATTCAGGCGCTGACCTCTGCCCGGTGCAGTCGTGCCTTCGGATTTACGCCAGCACCGCGACCGCTTTGATTTGTGCCCACAGTGGCTGGCCGGGGTGGATGTTCAGTTGATCACGGGAATAACGCGTGATCCGCGCAAGCAATGGCGTGCCGGCGGCGTCCAGGCGAATCAGCACGTGGGCGGCGTTGTCGGCGCTCATTTCGCTGACCACAGTGACCGGCAGGCGATTGAGAATGCTGCTTTGCCCGGTATTGTCCAGGCTCAGGCTCACATCCCGCGCCTGGACCTTGCAGCGCAGTGCCTGGCCCGCATCCAGTGGCGTATGAGGAACACGGATGTTGAGGGTGGTGTCGGGCAATTGCAGGCTCAGCAATTGATAGTCGGCGTCATAAGCGCTGACGCGACCTTCGATCACCACACCAGCGTCATCCCCCATTGCCAGCGGCAAGTCGAGGCGTGCCAGGGTCTGGCCGATCGGGCCGCTGGCCAGTGCCCTGCCGTTGCTGAGCAACACGATATGGTCGGCCAGCCGCGCGACTTCATCCTGGGAGTGGCTGACGTACAGCACCGGGATGTCGAGTTCGTCGTGCAGGCGTTGCAAGTAGGGCAGGATTTCACCTTTGCGTTGGGCATCCAGCGCCGCCAGAGGTTCGTCCATCAACAACAGTTTCGGGCTGGTGAGCAAGGCGCGGGCGATGCCGACGCGCTGTCGCTCACCGCCTGAAAGGTGTTGCGGGTGCCGGTCCAGCAAATGGCTGATGCCCAGCAACTCGGTGGCGTGGGCCATGTCGACGCGGCGTTGCGGCTTGGGGATGCGCTTGAGGCCGAATGCCAGGTTGGCCAGCACCGACAGATGAGGAAACAGGCTGGCTTCCTGGAACACGTAGCCCAGCGCGCGCTTGTGCGGCGCGACGAAGATCCGGTTGTCGCTGTCTTGCCAGATTTCATCGTTGACCTGGACAAAGCCTTGATCGGCCCGTTCCAGGCCGGCGATGCAGCGCAGGCAAGTGGTCTTGCCAGAGCCGGAGTGGCCATAAAGCGCAGTGACGCCACGGCCAGGCACCTGCAGATCGACGTCCAGGGCGAAGCCCGAATAACGTAGTTTCAGACGCATTTGAATCATCGGTCAGCTCCAGCCCGCTTTGGTTTTACGACTGGAATACAGCGCCAGCAGGACGACAAACGAGAACACCAGCATTGCTCCGGCCAGCCAATGGGCCTGGGCATACTCCATGGCTTCGACGTGATCGTAGATCTGCACCGAGACCACGCGGGTCTTCTCGGGAATGTTGCCGCCGATCATCAGCACCACGCCGAACTCGCCGACGGTGTGGGCAAAGCCGAGAATGGCCGCGGTAATGAAACCGGGGCGGGCCAGGGGCAATATCACGCTGAAAAAGGTATCCCAGGGATTGGCCCGCAAGGTCGCGGCCACTTCGAGCGGGCGCGTGCCAATCGAGGAAAAAGCGTTTTGCAGCGGCTGGACCACAAACGGCATCGAATACAGCACCGAACCGATGACCAGCCCCGCAAAACTGAACGTGAGGGTGCCAAGGCCCAGTGATTGGGTGAGCTGGCCAAGGTACCCGTGAGGGCCGAGGGCGAGCAACAGATAGAAACCAATCACCGTCGGTGGCAGCACCAGGGGCAGGGCGACAATCGCCCCGACCGGACCGCGCAACCAGGAGCGGGTGCGCGACAGCCATAACGCAATCGGAGTGCCGACAATCAGCAGGATGACGGTCGTCAGGGACGCCAGTTTCAGGGTCAGCCAGATGGCGGAAAAATCGGCACTCGATAGCGACATTTAGATTTCGTAACCGTAGGACTTGATGACAGCTGCCGCTTTCGGCCCCTTGAGGTAGTCAACCAGTGCCTTGGCGGCCGGGTTGTCCTTGCCCTTGTTGAGAATCACCGCGTCCTGCTTGATCGGGTCGTGCAGGCTGGCGGGAACGATCCAGGCCGAACCGCTGGTGATCTTGCCGTCCTTGTAGATCTGCGACAGGGCGACAAAACCCAACTCGGCGTTGCCGGTGGAGACGAACTGGTAGGCCTGGCTGATGTTCTGGCCTTCGACGATCTTGTCCTTGACCTTGTCGGTCAAACCTTCCCTGGCCAGTACCTGGGTCGCCGCCAAGCCATAAGGCGCGGCTTTGGGGTTGGCGATGGACAGGTGCTGGTATTCGTTCTTTTTCAGCACATCGCCCTTGGCATCGACGTAGCCTTCCTTGGCCGACCACAGCGCCAGCGTACCGACGGCGTAGGTGAAGCGCGAACCCTTGACGGAGTCGCCTTCGGCTTCAAGCTTTTTCGGGGTGCTGTCGTCTGCCGAGAGGAACACTTCGAACGGCGCGCCGTTTTTGATCTGGGTGTAGAACTGGCCGGTGGCGCCAAAGGAGGCGACCAGTTTATGCCCGGTGTCTTTTTCGAAATCAGCGGCGATGGCCTGGATGGGGGCGGTGAAGTTGGCGGCGACGGCCACCTGGACTTCGTCCGCCTGGGCTGAGCCGAAGGCGAATACGGCGAGAAGGCTCGCCAGGCAGGTCGGGGCAAAACGTGAGGCACGAATGGTCATGAAACGGCTCCGTTAAAGGCAATGGCGGCAGGTTAATCGTTATGTACAAAAATATATAGCGAATTGCCTTTAAACGGAATGTGTTGCCGCAAAATTGTATACAATTTTAATGAGAGTGATACTCAGGGACGACCTAGCAGTCTCGCTAATCCTTCTTCAGCCAGCTTTCTAGTCAGTGCCTCGGTGGTCAATTCGACCCCGAGGGTAAAGGCCTGCCCGGCCCACAGGTTGCTGAAGTCCGCTTCACCTTTGGCCCGCAACGGCATCAGCGCGCCACCGGCAAGGGGGAAGGCCGGGGCCTTGGCGCTCATGGGCCCCAGCTCACGCATCACCCGATTGAGGATGCCCCGGGCCGGGCGGCCGGTGAACACGTTGGTGACGGCCGTCTCGCTTTCCCGGGCGGTTCGCAAGGCTTTGTGATGGGAAGGGCTGACCTTGGCCTCTGGCGTGAACAGGTACGCCGTACCCACCTGCACCGCCGAAGCACCGAGCATGAAGGCCGCGGCGACGCCTCGTGCGTCAGCGATGCCGCCGGCGGCAATCACCGGCACCTTCACCGCATCGACGACTTGGGGCACCAGGGCGAAAGTCCCCACCTGACTGCTCAGGTCATCGCTGAGAAACATTCCGCGATGGCCCCCGGCTTCGTAGCCCATGGCAATGATTGCATCACAACCATGCTGTTCCAGCCACACGGCTTCTGCGACGGTGGTGGCCGAGGACAGCACCTTCGCGCCGGTGGCCTTGACCCGGTCGAGCAGGGATTTTTCCGGCAGGCCAAAGTGAAAACTCACCACTTCAGGGCGAAACGCTTCGACCACTTCGCAGGCCGCGTTATCGAACGGCGCCCGGTTGGACACCGGCGTCGGCGCATCGAAGTCGGCGCCGAGTTCCTGGTAGTAAGGTTGCAGCAGGTTTTTCCAGTCCTGCGCGCGTTGCTCATCCGGAGCCGGTGGCTGATGACAGAAGAAGTTGACGTTGATCGGGCGCCGGGTGTGTTGGCGGATGGTTTTGAGCTCTTCGCGCAGTTGATCCGTGCTGAGCATCGCCGCTGGCATCGAGCCCAGGCCGCCGGCATTGCAGGTTGCAATCACCATGGAAGAGTTTGTGGCACCGGCCATCGGCCCCTGAATGATCGGCAGTTCGATCCCGAGCAGGTCAAGAATGCGGGTATCTGGCCATTGGTTCATGTGCTGTGTTCTCCGACGTTGAATCCGGGTAGGGGCGGTAGAACAGGATTTGTAACGCAACGACTGGCGCAAGGCCAGTCGTCATTTCAGCAGGTGAGGCTTATGTGTTATTTCAATTGCACCACCCAGAGACTGATTCCATTGAGAGGCCGTAATGTTCAAAGGCATTTTGATCGACAAAGACGACAGCGGTTACCGGGCCACACTGCAAGAGATCCAGGACGATCAGTTACCCGAGGGCGATGTCACGGTGCGTGTGGCCTACAGCACGCTGAACTTCAAGGATGGCCTGGCGATTACCGGCAGCAGTCCGGTGGTGCGCAAATTCCCGATGGTGCCGGGGATCGACCTGGCCGGTGTCGTCGAAGTCAGCGGGCATCCGGACTACAAGGTCGGTGACCAGGTCCTGCTCAATGGCTGGGGCGTGGGTGAAGGGCATTGGGGTGGATTGGCGCAGAAGGCTCGCCTGAACGGTGACTGGCTGATAGCGCTGCCCAAGGCGTTTACCGCGGCCCAGGCGATGGCCATCGGTACGGCGGGCTACACGGCCATGCTGTGCATCCTGGCACTGGAGCACAACGGCGTGACGCCCGGGCAGGGCGACATTCTGGTGACTGGCGCCAACGGTGGCGTCGGCAGTTTTGCCATCGCCTTGCTGAGCAGGCTCGGCTACCGGGTGGTCGCGTCCACCGGACGGACCTCGGAGCACGACTACCTGAAGCAACTGGGCGCCAGCGAAATCATCGATCGCGCCACCTTGTCCGCGCCGGGCAAGCCGTTGGCCAAGGAGCGCTGGGCGGCCGTCATCGACTCGGTCGGCAGCCACACCCTGGCCAATGCGTGTGCCAGCACCCAGGCCAACGGCACCGTCGCGGCCTGCGGCCTGGCCCAGGGCATGGACTTTCCCGCATCCGTTGCGCCGTTCATCTTGCGCGGCGTGACCCTGGCTGGCATCAACAGCGTGACCCAGCCCAAAGCCAAGCGCGTGGAAGCCTGGAATCGCCTGGCCCGGGATCTGGACTTCAATCTGTTGCCGCTGATCAGTCACGAAATAGGCTTGAGCGAAGCCATCGAAGCCGCGCCACGCTTGCTTGCCGGGCAGTTGCGCGGGCGCGTGGTGGTGGATGTGAACCGCTGATCACTGCGATTCGCGCTGCAGCAATTGACGTTTGCGCTCGACACCCCAGCGATAGCCCGACAGATTGCCATCGCTGCGCACCACGCGATGGCAAGGGATCGCCACGGCCAGGCTGTTCGCGCCGCAGGCCTGGGCCACGGCGCGAACGGCTTTTGGTTGACCGATACGCTGGGCGACATCGGCGTAGCTGGCAGTGCTGCCCACGGGAATCTCTCGCAGCGCTTGCCAGACACGCTCCTGAAACGCCGTGCCGCGCACGTCCAGCGGCAAATCAAGGCCAATGGCCGGCGCCTCGATAAAGCCGACGACCCGGGCAATCAATTGCTCGAACTCATGATCGGCACCGATCAGGTTGGCGCGGCGGAATTTGTCTTGCAGATCACAGACCAGTTGGTGCGGATCATCGCCCAGGAGGATCGCACAAACCCCACGCTCACTCTGCGCCACCAGAATCGCGCCCAGCGAACACTGGCCGACGGCAAAACGAATGTCGTTGTTTTGACCGGCCGCGCGGTAGTCCCCGGGTTTCATTCCCAGCAGTTGGTCTGCCGCTTCATAAAACCGGCTGTTGGAGTTGAAGCCGGCGTCATACAGGGCATCGGTCACCGAGCCGCCGTGCGCCAGTCGCTCGCGTACCTTGCGTGAACGATGGGCATCGGCGTAGCCCTTGGGCGTCAGGCCGGTGACGGCTTTGAACACTCGATGGAAGTGGAAGCTGCTCAGGCCCGCCGCCTCGGCCAATTCGCCCAGGGCGGGCAGCGTTTGCGCGCTTTCGATCTGGCGGCACGCGGCGGCCACGGTGGCGGCATGTTGCGCGGCGAGTTCGCTCTGATCCTTCGTCGCGCGTTTACTCGGACGATAACCCGCGGCCCGGGCCTGTTCGGCGCTATCGAAGAATTCGACATTGTGTGGCTTGGGCAAGCGCGCGAGGCTGCTGGGGTTGCAGTAGATGCCTGTGGTCTTCACGGCATAGACAAACTGCCCGTCAGCCTTGGGATCGCGCGCAACCACGGCGGCCCAGCGCGGATCGTTTTCAGTGGCGATTTTGGTCGATCGGGTTGTCATGGCGTCACGTCCATTGAGGGGTTGCCTGCACATTAACCGTGGGGCAGTTGCCACACACTCCGGCGCTTGCGGTCAAATTCGAAGGCTTTATCCGGCGGTACGGAAGGTGAAGTTGATGCGTTGCTCGCCCAGTTTCGGATGATGGCCGTCCTTGATCGGCAACACGCCGTGATAACGCAGGCGATCCACGCCACCCCAGACCACGATGTCGCCATGGAACAGGGGAACGCGCTGACTTTTGTCGCTGCGTGCAAAACCGCCGAACAGGAATATCGCCGGCAAACCCAGGGATACTGAAACGATGGGGGCGGCGTAGGAATGTTCGTCCTTATCCTGATGCAATGACATTTTTGCCCCGGGGATGTAACGGTTGATCAGGCAGGAATCCGGCGCAAAACCGGTGAACCCTGCTGCCTGCGCCGCCGCTTGTGCCAGTTGGAAAAACACCTCAGGCATTATTGGCCAGGGCTTTGCGGTGTCTGGATCGAGGCGGGTGTACCGATAACCGCTGAGGTCAGTGGTCCAGCCGAATTGGCCACAACTGCTCAGGGCAACCGACATGGTGAAACCGCCGGGTGTGACCATCTGCCGAAACGGCGCGGCCGCCAGCACTTCTTCCAGGGCAGGCAGCAAACGCTCCAGCCAGGGCAGGGCGAAGCCTCTGAGTACGTAGGACTGTTCGCCGATCTGCTCGCGCCTGGGCTGTTGCTCGGGTTCTGCATCGGCAAACAGATCGAAAGTCTGCGGATTCATGGGGTCATGACGCATCGTGAAAGATGATTCCAAGGGTATGCCGTTTACCGCTGTGCAGGCGACTCACGCCGTGACGCAGGGTAACGCGGTAGTAACCGCGAGTGCCTTTGACCGGACGCTGGTTGACCGCAAAGATCAGCCCGTCGCCTTTCTTCAGATCGATGACCATCGGGCGTGACTGCATTCGCGGGCGCTGTTCAGTCAGGACAAATTCGCCGCCGGTGAAGTCTTGATCCGGGTCTGACAGCAGGATCGCCACTTGCAGCGGGAAAACGTGCTCACCGTACAGATCCTGATGCAAACAGTTGTAGTCCTGCGGACCATATTGCAGCAACAAGGGTGTCGGACGGTTCTGACCAGCGGCATGGCAACGTTCGAGGAAGGCTGGAAGGGTTTCAGGAAAACGCTCCGGCAAGCCCATCTGTTCATGCCAGCGATTGGCGATGGGCACCAGTCGTGGGTAGAGCGCGCTGCGCAAGCGGGCCACAAGTTCCGGTAAGGGGTAGTTGAAATACTTGTACTCGCCTCGGCCGAACCCGTGGCGAGCCATCACCACGTGGGAGCGAAACAGTTCGGTGCGAGGGTACCAGGCGCTGACCTGCCCGCAAGCCTTGTGACTCAGCAGTGACGGGATGACGGCGCAGCCGTCCTGATCAAGTTGCTGCTCCAGCCGGGGCCAGTCCAGCCTGTCCAGATATTGCTCGCTCATTGCCGGGCCTCTTGTTATGGAGGTGGTCAGTCTGCAAGGCAAAAATAAAGCTGGCACTCCGCTGCTTGCGGTCGAACTGCGAGCGGGAGCCGACGTCCATTGTCGCTCCGGATCGTGTTACAACGCTTTGCTGACGCTGATGTCGCTGATGACGTCGTCCTGTCCATGAATGGCATCCAGCGCCGCCTTGGCTTCTTCCTGGGTGCCGTTTTCAAGCTGGGCAAACTCGAAGCGGCGCTCACCGTTGAGTTTGTATTTGATGACGTACTTGGTCGTTTGGGCCACGGTTGTATCTGCCTGTCTTGTGTTTCGGGTTCGCTGATCAGCTCAGTTTCGTGCTGGAGCGGCGAATGATTTTGATCGAGTGCGTCAGGGTGGGTTTGCGCGTCACGCTGATAGCGCGGCGGTTGACGGTGTCGATCGTGATGTTCCAGAAACCGGTGCTCGGGGCTGTGATGCGGGCTGGAAACGTGTCGAATGCACCGCCGTGATAGGTGTGACGACCGCCATTCTTGAAGCTGCGGAAGTTGGC
This sequence comes from Pseudomonas sp. BF-R-24, assembly GCF_019947335.1. Lineage (NCBI taxonomy): Bacteria > Pseudomonadati > Pseudomonadota > Gammaproteobacteria > Pseudomonadales > Pseudomonadaceae > Pseudomonas > Pseudomonas sp. BF-R-24. Next base: position 63,510 of record NZ_JAGYGG010000016.1, on the reverse strand, counting down.
GTCGTTCATCAAGCGGATGTTGCACATTTGGGAGCATTGAATGACGACGATGTCGTCTTCATTGAGGTGCTCGCGCTGATGGATAAATTTCATGAGGCGCCTCCAGAAGGGCTTTTTCTACAAAATCAAAACGATAGCATGGGCGATAGGCGCAGTTTATCAGCCCGAACGCCTTATTATCCGACCGCTTCGACAATAAAAAACGCTTATTTCACATTTGATGAGCGATAAAGCAGTTTGTCTCGGAGAAAAATCGCAGTTGCGCTGTCCGAGGGGCTTTAATGGAGGTTTGGTATGAAGTGGGGTTTGTGGTTGTTGCCGATGGCATTGACGATCAGTGGTTGCGCGAACGTCTCGGACATCAACGAGTCCTTGCCGACGATGAACGTGATTTCTGGCAAGAAGCCCCATGAATACGCGCAATGCCTGAGCGAAAAACTGGCCGATAGCCGAGGCGCCTTGCAGATCCAGTCGCACAAGGATGGCTTGCGCGTGATCGTGCCGCTCAAGTTTTCCGTGGGGCCGTCTGCCGTGTTTGACATCGAAGAACGCTCCGGCGGCAGCAGCATCAAGCTGCACGAGAGCATGTCCAATGTCCCGGTGCGGCCAAAGGATGTACAGAAGGCTGCCAACGAGTGCATTTCCGGCTGATAGACTATCGACCATCAGCACCGATGCCGCCAAAGCCCTGCTTTGGCGGCATCGTTATTTCTGGAGTCGAACATGAAGCGAGAGCAGGTCCGGGAGCGGCATGCAGAGGGTTTAATCTCTGCCACCCATGTGATTCAGAATCCGGCGGAGCTGGGGGAATGGATCGTGTTTTTCAAGAAAAGCGCCGGGCGCAGCTATTTCCTGGTGGATGACAATGATGAAGTCGAGTCCTTCAGCCGCCTTGATGATCTGATCGATACCGTGCGCGGGCTTGGAATCAAATTCGCCGAAATCCATATGTAGGGCGCGGCGCGTTACCTGCAGATCACCACGACGTTGCGGCTCTTGTAGTTACCGACGTCGGCGCCGAGGGTCTTTTCGCTCTCCTTGAGCGAGGGGGTGCCATCGGTTCCGACAATCTTGTAGCCGGTGCCCGCGCAGGACGCATCGGCCTTTTCGTAACAGGCAGCCCAGGAGTTGGCTTCCCCGGAGCAGTCAATCGATAGACCTTGCTCTCCGTTGGCCAGGTAGGTTTGTTCCGACGTTGCGCAGCCGCTCAGGGCCAATACCGTCAGCAAAGGCAAAACTTTATTCATGGCTTGATCATCGTCAGGGGGGTGGGCTAAGGCTGAGACAGCGCCGGATTCAAAAGGTTATAGCCAAAGGCCACTTCTTTTTCGGTATTCATAAAAAAGCCCTGCGCCATGGCAGGGCTTTTCGCATCGGGCGTCGATCAGCTCTTGTCTTTGCCGCGTCGCTTGGGTTCCGGGTGCTCAAGTTCCAGCACCGAGGCCACTTCGGTTGCCAGGGCTTCGGAAGGGAAAGGCCCGGCGATATTTTCACCGGCGACACTGGCCACCCACCATTGGCCGTCTTTCTCCTGATTGATCAGGAATCCGTTGACGCTTTTTACTGCCGACATCTACTTGCCTCGTTGTCTGGTTCAATCGCGCCATGATACCGCCAAACGCACGCAGCAGGTGCCATTGGGGGGATGGCGGGATGTCAGTTGCGGCAGAAAGCGTGCAATTGTGCGAATCTCTGCTATGCATAAGAGTTTGCCCGGTAACCTGCACACCCGCGCAGGGAACTATCGGCAAGAATATTTCTCTATGTTGGCATCGGTTAGCCAGCGCGGGGCATTGTAAGGTGCACGCCGCCTGATTAGACTGCGCCGAAACTCGTACACACAGCCGTTACAAGGACTTATATGATCAAGAAATGCTTGTTCCCAGCAGCCGGTTACGGTACTCGCTTCCTGCCAGCGACTAAAGCCATGCCCAAGGAAATGCTGCCGGTGGTAAACAAGCCACTGATCCAGTACGGCGTCGAAGAGGCATTGGATGCCGGCTTGAACGAGATCTCCATCGTCACCGGTCGCGGCAAGCGCGCCCTGGAAGACCATTTCGACATCAGCTACGAGCTGGAAAACCAGATCAAGGGCACCGACAAGGAGAAATACCTGGTCGGCATCCGCCGCCTGCTGGATGAGTGCTCGTTCTCCTACACCCGTCAGACCGAAATGAAAGGTCTGGGCCACGCGATCCTGACCGGTCGCCCACTGATCGGTGACGAGCCGTTCGCCGTGGTGTTGGCGGATGACCTGTGCGTCAACCTTGAAGGTGACGGCGTACTGAAGCAGATGGTCAAGCTGTACAAGCAGTATCGCTGCACCATCGTCGCGATCATGGAAGTAGACCCGCAAGAAACCAGCAAATACGGTGTGATTGCAGGCGACCTGATCGGTGACGACCTGTACCGGGTGCGCAACATGGTCGAGAAGCCAAAGCCGGAAGATGCCCCGTCGAACCTGGCGATCATCGGTCGTTACATCATGACGCCGGACATCTTCAGCCTGATCGAACAAACCGAGCCAGGCAAAGGCGGCGAGATCCAGATCACTGACGCCCTGATGAAACAGGCGCAGGATGGTTGCGTGATTGCCTACAAGTTCAAGGGCAAGCGCTTCGACTGCGGTGGCGCCGAAGGCTACATCGACGCGACCAACTTCTGCTTCGAGAACTTCTACAAGACGGGCAAGGCGTACTGATCGCTTTCGACCTGACTGTATTGAAAAGCCACCTTCGGGTGGCTTTTTCATTTTCAGGCCCCATATCGACTGCAGCGCTTGCCCAACAAATGTCTGCGGGTATGCTGGTCACCTGCCGAGGAGATTGAAAATGGCCTACGATTTTGACCTTTATGTGATTGGCGCCGGTTCCGGTGGTGTGCGGGCTGCGCGGTTTGCCGCCGGGTTCGGTGCGAAAGTGGCCGTGGCCGAAAGCCGCTACCTGGGCGGGACCTGTGTGAACGTCGGCTGCGTGCCGAAAAAGTTGCTGGTCTACGGTGCGCACTTTGCCGAAGACTTCGAGCAGGCTTCCGGTTTTGGCTGGGGCCTGGATGAGGCGCAGTTCGACTGGCCGACGTTGATCGCCAACAAGGACCGCGAGATCAATCGCCTCAATGGCATTTATCGCAACCTGCTGGTCAACAGCGGCGTGACCTTGCATGAGGGTCACGCGAAGATCGTCGATCCGCATCAGGTCGAGATCAATGGCGAGCGTTTTACCGCCAGGAGCATCCTGATCGCCACCGGCGGCTGGCCGCAGATTCCGGAGATTCCGGGGCATGAGCATGCCATCAGTTCCAACCAGGCGTTCTTCCTCAAGGAGCTGCCCAAGCGGGTGCTGGTGGTGGGCGGTGGCTACATTGCGGTCGAGTTCGCCGGGATCTTCCACGGCTTGGGTGCCAAGACCACGCTGCTGTATCGCGGCGAACTGTTCCTGCGCGGCTTCGATGGTTCCGTGCGCAAGCATTTGCAGGAAGAGTTGACCAAGCGCGGCATGGACCTGCAGTTCAACGCGGACATCGAGCGAATCGACAAGCTGGCCGATGGCAGCCTGAAAGTCACGCTCAAGGATGGTCGCCAGCTGGAAGCCGATTGCGTGTTCTACGCCACGGGTCGTCGTCCGATGCTGGACAATCTGGGGCTGGAAAACACCGGGGTGAAACTCGACAGGAAAGGCTTTGTCGAGGTCGATGAGCTGTATCAAACTTCCGAGCCGTCGATCCTGGCGCTGGGCGATGTGATCGGTCGTGTTCAGCTGACGCCGGTGGCCCTGGCTGAAGGCATGGCGGTGGCGCGACGCCTGTTCAAGCCTGAGCAGTATCGTCCGGTGGATTACAAGATGATCCCGACGGCGGTGTTCAGCCTGCCGAACATCGGCACCGTCGGTTTGACCGAGGAAGAAGCTCGCGAAGCCGGTCACGAGGTGCAGATCTTCGAAAGCCGCTTCCGGCCGATGAAGCTGACCCTGACCGAATGCCAGGAGCGCACGCTGATGAAACTGGTGGTGGACGCCAACACCGACAAGGTCCTGGGTTGCCACATGGTCGGCCCGGAAGCCGGTGAAATCGTCCAGGGTCTGGCGATTGCCTTGAAGGCCGGCGCCACCAAGCGCGACTTCGACGAAACCATCGGGGTGCACCCGACGGCCGCCGAAGAGTTCGTCACCATGCGTACGCCGGTCGCCGGTTAAGCGTCCTTCGCTGCGTCTGCCGCTGCCGCAAGGGTCGCGGCCAGACGTACGCGTTCTTCCAGATCCGTCCGGGTCTTGGCCAGATCCATTTCCAGTGATCTGTTGAGCTGTGACTGCTCGTCGACGTTCTGCTTGAGTGCCTGGCTTTCCAGCAGGGCGACGCGCAGGCGTTCCTGGAGGAGGGTGCGCTCACCGTCGACGCGGGTGGCCTGTTCCAGCAACTGATCCTGACGGGTATTGCTTTGCTTGAGCTGTTCTTGCAGCAGGCTCAGTTCGCGTAGCGTGCCGCGGTTTTCGGTCAGCAAGCGTTCGTTGTCGCGGTGCAACTGGGTGATTTCATCCTGGCGTACCAGTGCGCTTTGTTGCGCCTGACGCAGTTCCATCTGTATCTGTTGCACCTGACCTTCGTGGCGACTCATTTCCTGTTCGCGCTGTTCCTTGACCGCATTGCGGTAGTGCTCCAGTGCGTCGCGAGTGTGCAGGTGTTTTTCTTCAAGGGAGCGGATCTGCTCGTCCTTGTCTTTCAAGCGCAATTCGAAATCGGCCAGCGCCTGATTCAACCCGGCGTTGCGGGTTTGCTCCGTTTGCAGCATGGCTCGGGTTTCTTGCAGGGCCTCGGATTCCTGAGTCAGCGCCAGGCTTTGAAACTCGTATTGCTGGTGCAGTTCGCTATTGTCCTCTTGCGCTTCGCCGAGCTGGTTTTCCAGCGCCTTGCGTTGTTCTTCGTACTGCGCGCGCGCCTGGTCGATGGGCTCTTGCGCCTGCTCCTTGAGTCTTTGCGCGAGCCGCGCCACTAGCGCCATCAGTTCGTCGTCGATCGGTTCTGTTGGCGCCTCGACAGGTTCGACCCGGTCATCGAGTTCCTTGAGGTAGCGATGAATCGTGGTTTTCGAGCCGGTATTGCCCATTTCGATGCGTACGGCATCGATGCTGGGGTTTTCGCCGCGGGCGAGGATCGCCAACCGAGCGGCTTGAACCACCGCTTTATTTACACCGCCGCGTGCCATGAGATCTCCCGGGTTTTGATGATGTGGTACGTACCACGTAAAACCACATTGTACCATTCAATAAAAAAAGTTAAATGCTGAATGTAACTAACACGGGATATACTGGTATTACCCCGTGTGATCACGGTTTCGAGGTATTCCTCGCGCTGTTTCCGTACACAAACCCTGTAGGAGCGAGCTTGCTCGCGAAACACCCGAGAACGCCGCCGGGGCACCTGCCAGCCAGCGTTATCGTTGACGACCATCGCGAGCGAGCTCGCTCCTACAGTGTTTTGTGTTTTTCGCGCCAGCGGCCGATACCCCTTGTAGGAGCGAGCGTGCTCGCGAAAAAACCGAGAACGCCGCGGGGCACGTGGCAGCCAGCGTTATCGTTGACGATCATCGCGAGCGAGCTCGCTCCTACAGCGTTTTGTGTTTTTCGCGCCAGCGGCCGATGCCCCTTGTGGGAGCGAGCTTGCTCGCGAAAAGCCCGAGAACGCCGCGGGGCACGTGGCAGCCAGCGTTATCGTTGACGACCATCGCGAGCGAGCTCGCTCCTACAGTCGGTTAAAACAGGTTCATTTCCTATGAGCGATATGGATCGCTATCTGCAAGCAGCGACTCGCGACAACACCCGTCGCAGCTATCGGGCGGCCATCGAGCACTTCGAAGTCACGTGGGGCGGTTTTCTGCCGGCAACCGGCGACAGCGTGGCGCGCTACCTGGTGGCCCATGCCGGCGTGTTGTCGATCAACACGCTGAAACTGCGTTTGTCGGCATTGGCGCAGTGGCACAACAGCCAGGGCTTTGCCGATCCCACCAAGGCGCCGGTGGTGCGCAAGGTTTTCAAGGGCATTCGCGCGCTGCACCCGGCCCAGGAAAAACAGGCGGAACCCTTGCAGCTTCAGCACCTGGAACAGGTGGTCAGTTGTCTGGAGCAAGAAGTGCAGACCGCCAGTGCCACAGGCGACCGACCGGGTTTGCTGCGGGCAAGGCGCGACATGGCCCTGATCCTGTTGGGCTTCTGGCGTGGCTTTCGCAGTGATGAGTTGTGCCGGCTTCAGGTGGAACACGTGCAGGCCAGCGCCGGTTCCGGCATCAGTCTCTATCTGCCGCGTAGCAAGAGTGATCGCGATAACCTTGGCAAGACCTATCAGACACCGGCCTTGCAACGCTTGTGTCCGGTGCAGGCTTATATCGACTGGATTACCGAGGCGGCACTGGTGCGTGGGCCGGTGTTCCGTGGCATCGACCGCTGGGGGCATCTGGGCGAGGAGGGCTTGCACGCCAACAGCGTGATTCCGTTACTGCGTCAGGCGTTGGCGCGAGCAGGTATCGCCGGCGAGCTTTACACCAGTCATTCCTTGCGTCGCGGCTTTGCCACCTGGGCGCATCAAAGTGGCTGGGATCTGAAGTCGCTGATGAGCTATGTGGGCTGGAAGGACATGAAGTCGGCCATGCGCTACATCGAAGCCAGTCCGTTTCTCGGCATGGCGCGTATCACGGAAAAGCCCGTCTCACCCTAGATACCGTTTTCTTCTATTAATACAGCTGGCTAATAGCGAAAGCCAATCAGCGGCATCAGGTTTGCCAATGAGCCTTCCGTTCGTCGAGTGAGTAAAGTTCTTTCCATCAACTTCTTAACCCCCTGACGGAGAGTCAACGATGCCTATCATCAACAGCCAAGTTAAACCGTTCAAAGCTGACGCATTCAAAAATGGCGACTTCGTAAAAGTCTCGGACGCAGACCTGAAAGGCAAGTGGTCTGTGGTGTTCTTCTACCCGGCCGACTTCACCTTCGTCTGCCCGACCGAGCTGGAGGACCTGGCTGACAACTACGACGCATTCCAGAAACTGGGCGTCGAGATCTACAGCGTTTCCACCGACACTCATTTCGCCCACGCTGCCTGGCACAACACTTCGCCAGCCATCGGCAAGATCCAGTACACCATGATCGGCGACCCGACCCACGCCATCTCCCGCAACTTCGACGTACTGATCGAAGAAGCAGGCCTGGCTGACCGTGGCACCTTCGTGATCAACCCTGAAGGCCAGATCAAGATCGTTGAACTCAACGACGGCGGTGTAGGCCGTGACGCTTCCGAGTTGCTGCGCAAGATCAAGGCTGCCCAGTACGTCGCAGCTCACCCAGGTCAGGTTTGCCCAGCCAAGTGGAAAGAAGGCGAGGCCACTCTGGCGCCGTCCCTGGACCTGGTCGGCAAGATCTAAGTCAGTGATCGCACCATCAGGGCGGAACTCCGCACCTACTCGGTAAGCTGCACCGCCCAATAAAAACGCCCGGGCGAGATTCGCTCGGGCGTTTTTTTATGCCTGCTCTAAATGAATCAGTCAAAAGGAAATCGCCCGTATGTTGGACGCCAATCTTAAAGCCCAGTTGAAATCGTACCTGGAACGGGTCACCCAGCCGATCGAGATCGTTGCCTCCCTCGACGACGGTGCGAAATCCCAGGAAATGCTTGAATTGCTGAAAGACGTTGCCAGTCTTTCCAGCCAGATTACTTTGCTCGACAACGGTGACGATGCACGCAAGCCATCGTTCTCGATCAATCGCCCGGGTGCCGATATCAGCCTGCGTTTCGCTGGCATTCCGATGGGCCACGAATTCACTTCGCTGGTGCTGGCCTTGCTGCAAGTCGGCGGCCACCCTTCGAAGGCCAGTGTCGATGTGATCGAACAGATCCGCTCGCTCAAAGGCGAGTTCAACTTCGAGACTTACTTCTCGCTGTCCTGCCAGAACTGCCCGGACGTGGTCCAGGCGCTGAACCTGATGGCGGTACTGAACCCGAACATTCGCCACGTCGCCATCGACGGCGCGCTGTTCCAGGCTGAAGTCGATGAGCGCCAGATCATGGCGGTCCCCAGCATCTACCTTAACGGTGTGAACTTCGGCCAGGGCCGCATGGGCCTGGAAGAAATCCTCGCCAAGATCGACACCAGCGGCATCGAACGCCAGGCCGAGAAGATCAGCGCCAAAGAAGCCTTTGACGTGCTGGTGGTCGGCGGTGGCCCGGCCGGTGCTTCGGCGGCAATCTACGCGGCCCGTAAAGGCATTCGCACCGGTGTCGCGGCCGAACGTTTTGGTGGGCAAGTGCTGGACACCATGGCCATTGAGAACTTTATCTCGGTGCAGGAAACCGAAGGCCCGAAACTGGCCGTGGCCCTGGAAGAACACGTCAAGCAGTACGACGTGGACATAATGAACCTGCAGCGTGCCGACAAACTGGTACCCGGCAAGAATGGCGAGCTGCACCAGATTCACTTCGCCAGCGGCGCATCGTTGAAGGCCAGGACCGTGATTCTGGCGACCGGTGCCCGGTGGCGTGAAATGAACGTTCCCGGTGAGCAGCAATACCGCAACAAGGGCGTGGCGTACTGCCCGCATTGCGACGGCCCGCTGTTCAAGGGCAAGCGCGTGGCGGTGATTGGCGGCGGCAACTCCGGCGTCGAAGCGGCCATCGACCTGGCCGGTATCGTGTCCCATGTCACGCTGCTGGAGTTCGATGTGCAGTTGCGAGCCGATGCGGTATTGCAGCGCAAGTTGCACAGCCTGCCGAACGTTACCGTGATCACCAGTGCGCAAACCACTGAAGTCAGCGGTGACGGCCAGAAGGTCAACGGCCTGCGCTACAAGGATCGTCAGAGCGATGAGTTGCGCAGTGTGGAACTGGAAGGGATCTTCGTGCAGATCGGTCTGTTGCCCAACACCGATTGGCTCAAAGGCACCATCGAATTGTCGCCCCGTGGCGAGATCATCGTCGACGCTCGCGGTGAAACGTCGGTACCGGGTGTGTTCGCTGCCGGCGACGTGACCACGGTGCCGTACAAGCAGATCGTGATCGCGGTGGGCGAGGGCGCCAAGGCTTCCCTGAGTGCTTTCGATCACTTGATCCGGACCTCGGCTCCGGCATAAATCGGACGCTGAAAACAAAAAACCTTGTAGGAGCGAGCTCGCTCGCGATGGTCGTCAACGATAACGCTGGCTGGCAGGTGCCCCGCGGTGTTCTCGGGTTTATCGCGAGCAAGCTCGCTCCTACAAAGGGGTATCGGCGCCGGCGCTGCAAATATACAACCCTGTAGGAGCGAGCTCGCTCGCGATGGTCGTCAACGATAACGCTGGTTGGCAGGTGCCCCGCGGTGTTCTCGGGTTTTTCGCGAGCAAGCTCGCTCCTACAAGGGGTATCGGCGCCGGCGCTGCAAATACACAACCTTGTAGGAGCGAGCTCGCTCGCGATGGTCGTCAACGATAACGCTGGTTGGCAGGTGCCCCGCGGTGTTCTCGGGTTTTTCGCGAGCAAGCTCGCTCCTACAAAGGGGTATCGGCGCCGGCTCTGAAAACACAAAACCCCATGATTGATCATGGGGTTTTGTGTTTCACACATTCCAAATGTGGGATCTGTTATGCGGGTTACAGCGGTGCTGGCTGAATGATCTCGACCCAATAGGCGTCCGGATCCTTGATGAACGCCAGGCTCTTCATGCGGCCATCGCTCAAGCGTTTCTGGAAATCGCAGCCCAGTGCTTCAAAGCGCTCGCAGGCGGCGACGATGTCCGGCACCGAGATGCAGATGTGGCCAAAACCGCGCGGGTCGGTGTTGCCATTGTGGTAGGCGAAATCCGCATCGTTCTCGGTGCCGTGGTTGTGGGTCAGCTCCAGGATGCCTGGGATCGATTTCATCCACTCGGTGCGCGCGGCGGCGTCGGCCGGGATCTGGTTCTTGTCCACCAGCGCCAGGAAATACAGGCTGAACTCGGCTTCCGGGAAATCGCGTTTTTCCACCAGGGTAAAACCCAGGACGCGTGTGTAGAAATCCAGGGACTTGGTGATGTCCTTGACCCGCAGCATGGTGTGGTTGAAGACAAATTTCTGTGTAGCGGCGTCCGGTTGGGCGGTGACGCCGGGGAAGGTGTTCAATTCGTGCAGGCTCATGGGCCCTCCGGGAAATATGTGGGCTAACGAATGGCGACAATGATACGCAAGGGTTCGGACATCACCAAACCCAAACAGTCGGCTATTGCCTGACAGCCGGCCTGGGCCCAGACTTTACGGCTTGAACCTTGAGTGCCCATTGCAATGATTCGACTCCGTAACGTGCTGTTCATCCTGCTAAGCGTGCTTTCGCTGGCTGGCGCTGCTCGCGCCGATGCGCCAGTGGTGACCTGGCCGCAAGGCTGGCAGGTCGAAGACGTGCCTGAATCGGCGTCGGGGGTCAGTCGCCAGCGGGCGGTGAAAAATGATCAGGATGGATCGCCGCTCATGGTGATGGAACTGACCATGAGCCCGGTGCAAAGCGATCACCAGGTAAACCTCGAAGGCGTACTGCTGGAAATGCGCAAGTCGGTTCAAAAAGACTTCTTTCAGGGCGGATATCAAAGTGTCTGCACGCGCATTCATTCGACTACGTTGAGTCGATTGGCCGCGCTGGAAACAACCTGCACCATCACGCAAAACGGCAGGCATGTGCTTTCTCAAACATTGGTGGCCGCGGTGGATGCCGATAAGGCCTATGTTCTTTCCTACGCAGGGCAGGCCGAGGCTTATAAGGCAAGCCAGGATGAAATAGACGCTGCCCGTAACAGCTTGAAACTTTAGTAAGCGGCAGTGCTTTTTCGGTGCATGAAAAATATTTTAGATATCCAAATGGATTAAGCACAAAGTTGATGGCAGTTAGTAATTGTCGGATGCCGGCCCCGGGCATTTAGATAGCCCATGAAAAAGCCCTGCATAAGCAGGGCTTTTTTGTCGCCGCGAGAGTTAGCCGCGCAACCAGGAATCAACGGTGGCTGCACCGTACTGTTCTTTCCAGGCTTTCAGGCCGCGGTGGTTGCCGCCCTTGGTTTCAATCAGCTCGCCGGTGTGCGGGTTCTGATAAACCTTGACCACACGGGCGCGGCGGGTTTTAGGGGCGGCTGCCTGCAGCAGGCCGGATTTTGCCGGGTTGGGATCGAGAATGGCGATGATGTCGCGCAGGCTCTTGCCATAGGTTTTCATCAAGCCCTGGAGCTTCTCTTCGAATTCGATTTCTTTCTTGAGCCCGGCATCGTTCTTCAGGGATTCCAACTGCTTGAGCTGTTCTTGAAGGGCCTTTTCGGCTGCACGAAATTCAGCGAGTCTGGACAATATCTTTACTCCAATAGTGTGTTTGGTTGATGCCAACCGCAAACAAAGCTATAAGCCAAGAGCCTTGAAGCGACTCGGTGATAGTGGCTCACCTGCCAATTTAGCGCAGGCATCAAAAATTGTAGTAGTTAATTGACCAAGAGTAAATCCTGTCTTTTTCTTCATGTAACGTCAGAAGTGTTTTGATTCAAATTGGTGCGGGTAATCGTTTGTTTTAGCGATTGAATTCGCGAGTTAATGGTCGCTTAATGCACTAATGAATTCCACGCCGGGCATGGGTTTGCCGAACAGATAACCTTGCAGGAAGTTGACCTGGTGAGCGCTCAGGTAATCACTCTGTTCGCGGGTTTCGACACCTTCGGCCACCAGGGCAAGGTCGAGTTTGACCGCCAGTTCGATGATGCTGTCGAGGATGTGGCTCGACAGTGTGTCGACGCCGATCGTGGCGACAAAACTCTGGTCGATTTTCAGAAAATCGACATTGAACTGCCGCAGGTAGCCAAGGCTTGAGTGGCCGGTGCCGAAGTCGTCGATGGCGATTTTCACGCCCAGTTCGCGAAGTCGTTCGAACAGTTGCAGGGTGATGGCCGTGGGCTCGATCAATTCACGCTCGGTCAGTTCCAGTACCAGATGGATCGAGCCTGGCTCGAACGCATCGAGAAACTCGCGGCAATCCTTGACCAGTTCCAGGTCCTGGCAATGGCTGGCGGTGATGTTGATGCCAATGTGAAACGGCTTGTTGAAGCTGGCCGATTGCGGTGCGAGCAGGGCGGCGGTTTGTCGCATCAGTGAGCGGGTCATCGGCACGATCAGCCCGGAGTGCTCTGCAAACGGAATGAACAGATCCGGACGCACCAGGCCTTCCTTTGGATGTTGCCAGCGCATCAGCACTTCAGCGCCGGACCAGCTTTTGCTGTCGCCATGCACCACGGGCTGGAAATACGGAATGAACTCTGAAGCTTCCAGTGCCCGCTGCATTTCCTGGGTAGGTGCCGAGGAGCGCTTTTGCAGGACGTGACCAATAGCCCCGGCAATCACACCGAAGAAAATCAGCAGACTGAGCAGCGGCGGATATTCGCTGCGTATGTATCGCCAGGTTTCGCCTTTGGGAAAACCGGCTTCCACGGCAAAAGCATAGCGCCCGGAGCTCAAGCGACTTTGCGCAACGGGCAGGTCAGGCGCAGTGCCGGTATGAACCTTGCCATCGGCGGATATCCAGTCCGGGCCAACTTGCAGCACCAGCAAGGTATTGCGACCGATCAGGCGCAGGGTATTAATCAAGTGATAACCATCGAGGGTCGACAGTGCGCCTTTTTTTCCTTCGCTCAGCCGGTACACCAGCACGGCGGTGTTGGGCGTTACCTGATTGCCGCTCAAGAGCCATAAGGCGCCCTGGGTGTAGTCACCGGGGTTGACCTTCTCCTGGTAGTCGCCGAACAGAGAGCTGCAATAGAGGTTGTTGTCCCACACCAGATTGGTTGAACGCACGAAGGGGCGGCGAGTGACCTGCTCGCGCAGCGCCAGTGTGACTTCACCGCAACTCTGGCCTGCCAGCGGCAGCAATTCACGAGCAGCCTGGGCGTTGTTGTCGAGCATCAGGTCGAACTGACGAATCGCTTCTTCGGCGGTTTGTTCGGCGTCTTGTTTGAGCGCACGCCCGGCTTGCATGTAAAGAATGGCGGCCCCCAGCAGCACCGGGAGCAAGCCACTGATCAGAGTGACGGCAATTCTTGTGCTGCGACTGCGGGTTTTGGCTTTCAGCGGCATTCGCGAGTCCTGTCACGAAGATGTAAGGCTCTCAATTGATGGCGGGGCAAAACGCCTCCCATGAAGAGTTCGGGTATGGGCCATGATAGTTGGCCGTTGGCGGTTATGCCGCTCAACGCAAATCAAGGCTTTCGGCCAGCCTGATAAAGGCCAGCGTCGCGGGTGATGCCTGGCGTCGATCGAGCACCGCCAGGCCGACCTGGCGCAACACCGCCGGCGACAGCGGTTTTTTCACGCAGCGGCGGTCAATCTGATTAGGCAATGAACCTTCGGCAACCACCGTCACCCCGTCGCCACGAGCGACGACATCCAGGGTGCTGATCAACTGCGAGCAACGATAACGGATATTGGGCGTCAGTCGGGCCACTGTGAACAGACGTGAAACCAGCTCCGAAGAGCCGGCCTCGGTCAGCACGAACGGGAAGTCGCACAGATCCTTCAGGCTCAGGCTGTCGTGAACCGCCAGCGGATGGTCGGCGGGCAGCAGCGCGACCATCTGGTCTTCGATCAGCGCAACCGTGTCGAAACGCTCCTCGGGCAATACCACAAAGCCAATGTCGATCCGTCGTTCCTCCAGCCACTGGAGTACCTGACGGTCGGGGCCCTCGTCGATATGCACCTCGATGCCGGGATGGGCGGCGCGGTACTGCTGCAGAATCAACGGCAGCAATTTGATCGATGAAGTCGGGCCGAAGGAGCCGATTCGCAGCGTGCCGCGTTTCATGCCCCTGGCATCGGCCGCTTCCTGGCGCAGGGTGTTGGCCAGGCCGAGCATCGCCCGGGCGCGCAGCAACAACTGCTGGCCAATGTCGCTCAGTTCGACCTGAGATTGATGCCGGCGCAGCAGTTCGACACCCAACTCCAACTCCAGAGACTTCAAGGCATGGGACACCGCCGATTGGGAAATACCCAGGCGATTGGCCGCTGCCGTGAAGCCGTGGAGTTCGGCCACGAGGGAGAAAACCTCCAGTTGAGTGAGGGTCATGAGTGTTTGCTCATTTTACGATGACTGGGTATTAACCGAATGATACGGCATCTCTCCGACATCCGGTCCTGGAATCTATGACGATCTGCGAGCAAAGCCTGTCAAAACCATCGGATCTTCCGGTGTATCTGAAACTGGCGGCGGTCACCATGGTGTGGGGTGGCACCTTCGTTGCCGGACGCTATCTGGCCGCTGGCCTCAGCCCACTACTGGCTGCCAGCCTGCGGTTTCTGCTGGCCAGCGTGGCGTTGCTGCTGTTTATACGCATGGCACGCACACCGCTGGTCCGACCCAGCCCCCGGCAATGGCTGCAATTGTCATTGCTTGGCTTTTTCGGGATATTTTTTTACAACCTGTGCTTCTTTTATGGCCTGCATTACATCAACGCTTCACGGGCATCCTTGATCGTGGCGCTGAATCCGGCGGTGATCGGCCTGGCTTCCTGGTTGCTGTTCAAGGAGCGTTTGAATCGGGCGAAAGTCGTCGGCATTGCGATCTGCGTGGCGGGCGCGAGCATGGTGATCGTCAGTCGCGACCCGCAACTACTGGCCGGCGGTGCCGATGTCTGGCTCGGCGATTTGCTGATTTTCGGCTGCGTCCTCGGCTGGGGTGTCTACTCGCTGTTCTCCAAAGAGCTGAATCACACCCTGGGCCCGGTGCAAACGGTGACCTATTCGATCCTGCTGGGCACCGTCATGCTCTGGATGACCTGCATCGTGCGCGGCGAGGTGAGTGTCGTCGCGATCGCCCAGCTGGGTGCGCAGCAATGGTTGAGCCTTTTGTACCTGGGCGTGCTGGGGTCGGCGCTGGCGTACATCGGATACTACGACGGCATTCGCAAAATCGGCGCGACCCGTTCCGGGGTGTTCATTGCCTTGAACCCGTTGACGGCGGTGATCCTTGGCGCGCTGCTGCTGGATGAGCCGCTGACGCTGGCCATGTGCCTGGGTGGCGGGCTGATACTGGCGGGGATTTTCCTCTGCAACAAACCGCTTGCGCGGGCATGGAAAAAGGGGATTTGATACAGAAGGCGGACAAACTGATTTACGCTGTGTAGAATCGGGTTACGCATACAATAATAATCGTCTTCTGGCAGCAGAAGCCTCGCCCGCAAGAGCCTTGGGTCGAAAATGAAGATATTTGGGTTTCAACTGATCTACGGTGACTTTCTCGCCCGCAGTGTGCGGGGCATCTCCTGTGCGCCACCCACCGGTCTCAGCATTGCTTACAACTAACCTTTGTTAATTGATAAAAAAATGATGAGGCGCCGACCATGGCAGATTTATACGAAAACCCAATGGGCCTGATGGGCTTTGAATTCATCGAGCTCGCATCGCCGACCCCGAACACCCTGGAGCCGATCTTCGAGATCATGGGCTTCACCAAGGTGGCGACCCACCGTTCCAAGGACGTGCACCTGTATCGCCAGGGCGCGATCAACCTGATCCTCAACAACGAACCCCACAGCGTGGCTTCGTATTTCGCGGCCGAGCATGGTCCGTCGGTGTGCGGCATGGCGTTTCGCGTCAAGGATTCGCAAAAAGCCTACAAGCGTGCCCTGGAACTCGGCGCCCAGCCGATCCACATCGAAACCGGCCCGATGGAACTGAACCTGCCGGCGATCAAAGGCATCGGCGGCGCACCGCTGTACCTGATCGATCGTTTCGGCGAAGGCAGCTCGATCTATGACATCGACTTCGTGTTCATCGAAGGCGTCGACCGCCATCCGGTCGGTGCCGGCCTGAAGATCATCGATCACCTGACCCACAACGTGTATCGCGGTCGCATGGCCTACTGGGCCAACTTCTACGAGAAGCTGTTCAACTTCCGCGAAATCCGCTACTTCGACATTAAGGGCGAATACACCGGCCTGACCTCCAAGGCCATGACCGCACCCGATGGCATGATCCGTATCCCGCTGAACGAAGAGTCGTCCAAGGGCGCCGGGCAGATCGAAGAGTTCCTGATGCAGTTCAACGGCGAGGGCATCCAGCACGTTGCGTTCCTGTCCGATGACCTGATCAAGACCTGGGACCACCTGAAAAGCATCGGCATGCGCTTCATGACCGCGCCGCCGGAGACCTATTACGAAATGCTCGAAGGCCGTCTGCCGAACCACGGCGAGCCGGTGGACCAACTGCAGGCACGGGGCATTTTGCTGGACGGTTCGTCCGAGTCGGGCGACAAGCGTCTGCTGCTGCAGATCTTCTCGGAAACCCTGATGGGGCCGGTGTTCTTCGAGTTCATCCAGCGCAAGGGCGACGACGGTTTCGGCGAAGGCAACTTCAAGGCGCTGTTCGAATCCATCGAGCGTGACCAGGTGCGTCGTGGTGTTCTCTCCACCGACTAAGCCGTTACACCGATAAAACTGTGGGAGCGGGCTTGCTCGCGAAGGCGTCGTATCAGGCTACTTGAATAGTGACTGACACACCGCATTCGCGAGCAAGCCCGCTCCCACATTTTGTTTTGCGTGTGCTTAAGGTCTGCGCTGCCGGACCAGATGCTTGAACCCTTCAAACACCAGCACCAGCACGGCCATCCAGATCGGGATGTAGGTCAGCCATTCCCCGGCCTTGATGCTTTCTCCCAGCAGCAACGCCACGCCCAGCAACAACACCGGTTCGACATAGCTCAACAAGCCGAACAGGCTGAATGGCAGCAGGCGACTGGCAATGATGTAGACCACCAGGGCCGATGCGCTGATCACGCCGAGCATCGGGATCAGCAGCGATAACCATGGATGCTGTTCAAACACACCAAAACCTTGCGCGCCGCTCTGGACGAACCAGATCGCCACCGGCAGCGTCAATGCCATGTCCAGCCACAAGCCACCGAGGTTGTCCGCCGCCAGTCGTTTGCGCAGGACGAAGTAGGCCGGATAACCCACGCAGACCAGCAAGGTCGCCCAGGAAAAACCACCGACCTGATACACCTCGTTGACCACCCCCAGGCAGGCGAACACCACCGCGACTTTTTGCAGATAGGACAGGCGCTCGCCGTAGGCCAGGCGACCGGTCAAGACCATGGTCAGCGGCAGCAGGAAATAGCCGAGTGATACGTCGAGGCTGTAGCCGTTCAACGGTGCCCACATGAACAGCCACAATTGCACGCCGAGCAGGGCAGAGGAGGCGATCAGCGCGCCCATCAGTTTCGGATTGGCCATGGCGCGCCGAACGATCTCCAGCACGCGCTTCCACTCCCCGGACACCACCATGAACACGGTCATGCACGGGACGGTCAGCAGCATGCGCCAACCGAAGATTTCCACGCCGCTCAAGGGGCTGAGCAGCGATGTGTAGTAGTACATGACGGCAAACAGCACCGAGGCTGAAACCGATAGAGCGATACCTTTAGACAAGCTGTCCTCGCGAGGTTGAAGGTGAAACGGGGGGCGGAGGATACGTGGTTTTTGTGCTGAATATTGTCCGAATGATCAATATTTCCAACATCCCCTGTAGGAGCGAGCCTGCTCGCGATGAACGACCAGACACCGCGGGCAGGCAGGCTCCCCGCGTTATCGTTGACCACCATCGCGAGCAAGCTCGCTCCTACAGGGGTTTATGTTTCTTCAGTTAAGCGGTCTGCGGCCCGATACAAAGTGGCTCACATCATTGAACCCCGGTGTCGACGCGTGTCCCGGTGTCACCAGCGAATCGATGAACGCCTCATCCTCTGCCGTGATCTTCACTGCCTGCGCCTTAGTGTAGGCGTCCCACTGCGCTTCGGTACGCGGCCCGACAATGGCTGAGGTGACGGCGCTGTTGTTCAGCACCCAGGCGATCGCGAACTCGACGATGCCGACGCCGCGTTCCTGAGTGTATTGCTGGATTTGCTGGGCGATGCGCAGGGATTCGACGCGCCATTCGGTTTCCAGGATGCGTTTGTCCTGGCGTCCGGCACGGCTGTTGGCATCAGGTTTTACATCCGGTGCGTATTTGCCGCTGAGCACGCCGCGCGCCAGCGGGCTGTAGGGCACCACGCCAAGCCCGTAGCTTTGCGCCGCCGTGATCTGCTCGGTTTCAGCCTGGCGGTTGACGATGTTATACAGCGGCTGGCTGATCACCGGCCGGTCAACGCCCAGTTTGTCGGCGACGCGAATGACTTCGGCGATGCGCCAGCCACGGTAGTTGGACAGGCCCCAGTAACGGATTTTCCCTTGGCGGATCAAGTCACCGATGGCCGATACCGTGACCTCCAGCGGCGTATTGTGGTCTTCGCGGTGCAGGTAATAGATGTCGAGGTAGTCGGTGCCCAGGCGCGTCAGGCTGGCATCGATGCCATTGAACAGGTGCTTGCGGCTCAGGCCGCTGCGGTTGGGAACACCGTCCACGGGACCGAAGCCGACCTTGGTGGCCAGCACCCATTCATGGCGGCGGCTGGCGATGGCCTCGCCGACGATTTCCTCGGAACGGCCGTTGGTGTAGACGTCGGCGGTGTCGATGAAATTGATGCCCTGGTCCCAGGCCTTGTCGATGATCCGCAGGGAATCTTCGGTGCTGGTCTGTTCGCCGAACATCATGGTGCCCAGGGTCAGGGTGGACACCTGCAGACCCGAATGACCCAGCGTGCGGTAGCTCATGAGCAAATCCTTTTACCAGTGGGAAAGGCTCAATCAGATACCAGAACAGTCGCATGGATCAAACAGAAATATCGAACACCGCAGATCGAATGTGGGAGCGGGCTTGCTCGCGAAAGCGCAGTGCCAGTCAACATATATGTCGTCTGATACACCGCATTCGCGAGCAAGCCCGCTCCCACAGGGGATTTGTGTTGATCAGGTGCGCAGGGTTCGGGTCATGCGCAACGCCAGCAAGCTGCCGCAGACAATCACACCCGCCAGCAGGTACAGCGCCGCATCGGTCGAGCCGGTGCTGTCCTTGACCCAACCCACCAGGTACGGGCTGAGGAAACCGGCCATCTGCCCCATCGAGTTGATCAGCGCCAGGCCACCGGCGGCAGCGCCGGCACTCAGCAGGGCAGTCGGCACCGGCCAGAACATTGGCAGGCCGGTGAGGGCGCCCATGGTGGCGATGGTCAGACCAAGAATCGCGATGGCCGGGTTGGCGGCGAAGTTCACCGCGATCAGCAGCCCCAGCGCCCCCATCAGCATCGGCACCACCAAATGCCAGCGGCGTTCTTTGCGCAGGTCGGCTGAACGGCCGACCATTAGCATGAATACGGCGGCGAGCAGATACGGAATCGCGCTCAACCAGCCGATCACCAGGTTATCGCTGAAGCCCAGGTTCTTGATGATCGACGGCAGCCAGAAGTTGATCGCATAGACGCCACTCTGGATGCAGAAATAGATCAGGCCGAAGGCCCAGATCGCCGGGTTCTTGAACACCGCCAGCAGCGAATCGGTCGTGGTTTTCGGTTTGTTGGCCAGATCTTGCGCGTGGTCGGCTTCGAGTACCGAGCGCTCGAATGGCGTGAGCCACTTGGCATTGGCGTAGCTGTCGCTGAGCAGGAAGTAAGCCAGCGCACCCAGGATGACGGTGGGAATGCCTTGCAGCAGGAACATCCACTGCCAGCCGGCGAGACCGCCCTGGCCGGCGGCGAAGTGGTTGAGAATCCACCCGGAGAACGGGCTGCCGAGCAGGCCGGATACCGGGATCGCCGACATGAACAAGGCCATGATGCGGCCACGGCGGAAGGTCGGGAACCACTGCGAGAGGTACAGCACCACGCCCGGGAAGAACCCGGCTTCGGCCGCGCCGGTGAACAGGCGCAGGGTATAGAACTCGGTCGGTGTGGAGACGAACAGCAGGCAGGTCGACAGGGTGCCCCAGGCAATCATCATCAGCGCGATCCAGCGCCGCGGGCCGAATTTGGTCAGGGCCAGGTTGCTTGGCACGCCGCACAGCACGTAACCGATAAAGAAGATGCCGGCGCCGAGGCCGTACACGGTTTCGCTGAACTTCAGCGCGTCGAGCATTTGCAGTTTGGCAAATCCAACGTTTACCCGGTCGAGGTAGTTGAACAGGTAGCAGATGAAAATGAAGGGGATCAAACGCAGGGTGATGCGCTTGTAGACGGCGTTTTTATCGTCAGCGATGGCCTGGGACGCTACGGCGCTCTGTGTCATGGCGGCTCTCTCTTTATTATGATTTTTTGCGATGCAAAGGGTAACGTTGATCGCCCAGAGAGTCTCGACCACCCTCAGGGTGGCTGTCTTTGTGCCTGAGCACAGGGTTTGCAACCAAGGCCTGTGCGGGTGAACAACCCGTTCCATCACTGTCTTCAAGGATCACTTGCATGTTCGAACTCGATCACGACCTGGCCCAGGACATCGTCGACCGGGCGATGGCTATCCTGCCGTACAACGTCAACGTCATGGACAGCCAGGGCTTGATCCTGGGCAGCGGCGAACCGGAGCGGGTCAACACCCGGCATGAAGGCGCGCAACTGGTATTGGCCAATGGCCGGGTGGTGGAGATCGATGCGCAGACGGCGATTCATCTCAAGGGCGTACAACCGGGCATCAACCTGCCATTGATGCTCGACCAGCGCTTGATCGGCGTGCTGGGCATCACCGGCGAACCCGAGCAACTGCGCACCTACGCCGAGCTGGTGCGCATGACCGCCGAAATGCTGGTGGGCCAGCGCAACCAGCAGGCCGAACAGCAATGGCGGCGCCAGCGCTGCGATGACTTGCTGGCGCTGCTGCTGAGCGAAGCCGGGGATTCTCCACGACTGGTCGATGAAGCGCAGCAGTTGGGCCTCAAACCACAAATGACTCGAGTGCCGTACTTGTTCGAACTGGGCCTGGAGCACGCACCAGGACAAACCGTCGAGGCACTGAGTGCCTGGTTGACGAGCCGTCATCCGGACAGTTGGTGCGTGAGCTCGGCCAAAACCTCGTTGCTCTGGTGCCGGCCGGCCAGCCAGTCGGTCGAGAACGAGCGCTTGCTGGACAAACTCGACGGCCTGGGCTGGAACATCCTGCGCATTGCCGTGGGTGGGCAGGCCGATGGACTTTCCGGATTGCGTCGCTGCTATCGCCGGGTCGGTGACTTGCTGGCCTACGGGCGCGAAGTGCTGCCGCGCTCCCGATTGCTGACGCTCAACCGCTATCGGCTGCCGGTGATGCTCTGGCGCCACCGCAACGACGACGCCCTCGACGAATTGCTCAATCCGCTGCGCAAGGTCATTGCCAAAGACAGCAACGGCCAGTTGCTGGCCACCCTGCGCAGTTGGTGCGAACACGACGGCCAGAGCCAGGCCTGCGCCGATGCACTGGGCATCCATCGCAACAGCCTGCGGTATCGCATGGAGCGGATTGCCGAACTCAGCGGAGTTGATCCACTGCGTCTCGATGGCATGCTCGCGTTGTATCTGGGGGTGCAACTGCTGCCCGAGTCAGACTCAATTTCGTGAGCGACAAAAATCCCCCTGTAGGAGCGAGCTTGCTCGCGAAAAACCAGAGGACGCCACGGTAAGTCTGATTTCCCGCGTCATCGTTATCCTCCATCGCGACCAAGCTCGCTCCTACAGGTGAAACGTCTGCCTCGGGTTTTGTGGAAATGAACAATAATCCTCAACACCGCTTGTGCAGCGGCCCGGCGTTATTGTTCATGGCGGCTGGCAGCATGTGGGCATTGGAACTGGAGAATTCCCATGAAAATCGTGATCGCCCCCGATTCGTTCAAGGACAGCCTCAGCGCTCAAGGCGTGGCCGATGCCATTGCATTGGGATTGGCGCAGGTCTGGCCTGATGCCCAACTGATCAAATGCCCGATGGCCGACGGCGGGGAAGGGACTGTCGAGTCGATCCTGGCCGCGTGCGAAGGCCAGCAGTGCCGCACCCTGGTTCGCGGGCCGCTGGGGGCCACGGTGGAAGCCGCCTGGGGCTGGTTGCCCCAGAGCCACACCGCAATCATCGAAATGGCCGAAGCCAGCGGTTTGCAGTTGGTCCCGGTGGCGCAACGGGATGCGTGCATCAGCAGTACCTTCGGTACCGGGCAATTGATCCGCGCCGCGCTGGATGCCGGTGCACAACGGGTGATCCTGGCGATTGGCGGCAGTGCGACCAATGACGGCGGCGCCGGTGCCATGCAGGCCTTGGGCGTGAGATTGCTCGACGCTCAGGGGCAGACGCTGTCACCGGGCGGCCTCGCCCTTGGGCAGTTGGCCCGCGTCGATCTGAGCGAGATTGATCCGCGCCTGGCCCAGGTGCGCTTCGACATCGCCGCCGACGTCAACAACCCGCTATGCGGCCCCCACGGTGCCTCCGCGATTTTCGGCCCGCAAAAAGGCGCTTCGCCCGTGCAGGTCGAGCAACTGGACCGCGCCCTGGGGCACTTTGCCGACCATTGCGCGCAAGCCTTGAACAACGACGTGCGCGACGAGCCGGGCAGTGGCGCGGCGGGCGGCCTGGGGTTTGCCGCCAAGGCGTTCCTCGGTGCGCAATTTACGGCCGGGGTCGAGGTGGTTGCCGAACTGGTGGGGCTGGCCGACGCCGTTGCAGGCGCCGATCTGGTGATCACCGGTGAAGGGCGTTTCGATGCGCAAACCCTGCGCGGCAAGACGCCGTTTGGCGTGGCGCGGGTCGCCCGGGAACACGGCGTGCCGGTCATTGTCATCGCTGGCACGTTGGGCGAGGGCTATCAGGCACTGTACGAGCACGGTATCGACGCCGCGTTTGCCCTGGCGAGCGGGCCGATGTCCCTGGAGCAGGCTTGTGCCGAAGCGCCGCGCTTGTTGCGTGAGCGGGCGACCGATGTGGCGCGGGTTTGGCAGCTGGCTGCTCGTACAACGCCGCCCCCCCTGTAGGAGCGAGCTTGCTCGCGATGGTCGTGAACGGTAACGCGCCCAGTCAGACACCCCGCGACATTCTCTGGTTTTTCGCGAGCAAGCTCACTCCTACAGGATTCCCGTTATTCAGGCGGATCAATCTGATCCAGCACCCGGTTCGCCGTGATCTCCGCCAGCATCACGCTGTTGGAAATCCCCAGCAGCGCATTGCGCGATCCGCCGTCCAGATGATCCACCAACTGGTGAACCATCACGTCGACTGAGGCCAGCGTTTCCACCAGGTAAACCATTAGGGTTTCGGTCGTGGCTTCTGGGTTCACGGTGAACAGTGTGCCGGGAGTACGCGGCGTGGCTTTGATATCGGCGATCGAGGGGAAGTGAAAGGCGAGGGCGCGTTCGGCGGCTTCGTTGAGTTTTTTTGAATCGGGCTCGTACGGGGAAACCGGATCGGTGCCCGGCGGGTTTGGTGTGACCTTGAACATCAACTAGATCCTTATATGGAGTGCCATCCCTTTTGCTGCTAAACGAAAGAGGAGGCAGCTGTATGCAGGTTAGCAGACCGGGGATCTAGTAAACCGGCGCGCCCGAAGGCGTCCTGCGCACAGCTACCATCGAGTGCAGACATGGGAATGCCTGACTGATAGCGCCTATGCACTTCACTAGAAAACCACCGGGCGACTAAACCCGATCACTGATGAGCAGTGACGCGAATCAAGTTACCGATGGCCCCCCAGGCGCACAAGCCGGCGGATTCTGGCGTAAGCGTAGGCAACGGCGCAAGGTCCTGTGGCTTTCATGAAGTAACCTTAAACACCATTAAACACGCGCTCGCGAGGTGCCGTGTTGCGCGATTTGAGATAGGGTTGTGGCCAGGAATACGCGCGACAGGAGAACGCCATGCGCTACTCAGCCTTGACCCAACGAATCGCCGGTGACGGAGCGGCGGCCTGGCAGATTCACGATCGAGCGCTGGCGCTGCGCGAGCAGGGTGTCGATGTCTTGCTGCTATCGATCGGCGACCCGGATTTCGACACCCCGCAACCCATCGTCCAGGCCGCGATTGGCAGTTTGCTGGCCGGCGACACGCACTACCCGGCGGTGCGCGGCAGCCAAGGCCTGCGCGACAGCATCGCCCGCCATCATCGCCGGCGCAGCGGCCAGGCCGTGGATGCGCAGCACGTGATCGTATTCCCCGGGGCGCAGTGCGCGGTGTATTCGGTTGCTCAATGCCTGCTCGACCCGGGGGACGAAGTGCTCGTCGCCGAGCCGATGTACGTGACCTACGAAGGCGTGTTCGGTGCCTGCGGGGCGAAAGTGGTGCCGGTGCCGGTGCGCTCGCAGAACGGCTTTCGGGTCGATCCGGCCGATGTCGCGGCACTGATCACGCCGAACACCCGCGCGATGTTGCTCAACAGCCCGAACAACCCCTCCGGCGCCAGCCTGCCGCTGACGGCCTGGAAAGCGCTGGCCGCATTGTGCATTCGCCATGACCTGTGGTTGATCAGCGACGAGGTGTACAGCGAGCTGCTGTTCGAGGGCGAGCACATCAGCCCCGCGAGTTTGCCGGGCATGGCCGAACGCACGGCGACGATCAACAGCCTGTCGAAATCCCACGCCATGAGTGGCTGGCGGGTGGGTTGGGTGATCGGGCCGCAATCGCTGTGTGAACATTTGGTGAATCTGTCGTTGTGCATGCTGTTCGGTATTCCGGATTTCATCCAGAACGCCGCGCAATTGGCGCTGGATGAAAACCTGCCGCACGTGGCGCAGATGCGTGAGGAATATCGCCAGCGTCGCGACCTGGTGTGCGCCAGTTTGAATCTGTGCCCTGGCATCCAGGCGATTCGCCCCGATGGCGGCATGTTCGTGATGGTCGACGTGCGCCAGACCGGGTTGTCCGCCCAGCATTTTGCCGAGCGGCTGCTGGACGGTTATGGCGTGTCGGTGCTGGCCGGCGAAGCCTTCGGGCCGAGTGCTGCGGGGCACATTCGCATCGGCCTTGTGGTGGATCGGCCGAAGCTGGCAGACGCCTGCCGACGTATCGTGATGTGTGTGACGAACATGCTTGAAGGGCGGCGGGCCTGATTGTTTCGTCGCGCTCTTGAGCTCTTCTTCACCGTTTTGAACCCTGCGCCCCCCATCCTTCCTGCGCAGGGAATCGGTACCCACCTGTCAACTTTGACAGTATCGCTTTTCTTTTCATGAGCGTTTAATCCGCCCAAGGTCAGTTTGGCTTGCTGCGCTGGACCATTTTTTGGCTTGCCCGCAACGCCCACGCTGTTGACCTATGGATCAGCCGTAGCGCTGCCTATGGCTCAAATGGCGTGACAGGAGGGTAAGAGCATGTCGATCGATCAGGACATCCGGGCGCAACAGGAAGCGAACAGCGCCTATCTGAAAATGCGCTCCAAGTATCGGGCAAAGCTTGCCGACATGGAGTTGATTATTGCCTCGGACGCTTTTGCGGACCCCGCAACCAAGCTCCTCCATGGGCCAAGACTGAAGGACAATGGCGGGCTCAAGGTCAAAGTCCCGGAGTGGGAAAACAAGGCGCCATTCGCTGGTATGGAAGAAACAGTCGAACTGCAGATTGACCCTGGTTCAGGCACCTTTTCAACAGTAGCCTCTCATGTGTTCACGATGCCAACCGATGGTGGCACGTATCCCGAAACCTTCCCGTTTGACATGTTAATCCCGACCAATGCGCTGCCGGATGACGCGACGTGCCACCTGCGCTACAAACTGTTTGATTTTGCGGGGGACGAATTTGACTCCTTGATCACCACGGTCATTTGCGATCGACTGCCGCCTTATAAACACGATGCGCCAAAGGCGCCGGTATTTGCAGGGGACTACCTCGACGATGTGTTGCTGCCGGGCGGTGGCAAATTGTCCATGACCATCCCTGGCTACGGGGATTGGCAAGCCACTGATGTAATTGCCGTGTACCTGGTTGATGAAGACAACATCCCGGAAGACCCCACCACTACCCCCCCGATTTATGTCGGGCCGGCGCCCGCACCGGGCGTCACCGATAGCAAAGTCGACATTGACGCAGACAAGATCCGCGCGTTTGGTGATGCCAAGGCGCTGGTTACCTATGCCTTGCGCGATAAAGCGTTCAACGACAGCCCGCCGGCCCTTTACAAAAAAGTCAGCCTCACGTTCGGCCCGTTGCCCACCAACTTGTTCGCGCCGCGTGTGCCGCAAGCCAACCCCGGCCCCTTGAACATGCAGCATGTTGCTCACGGTGTGAGTACATGGATCTTCAGGTTTGACAACGCCAAAGGCGGGGATCGCATTCGTTTGCAGTGGGGAGCTCAGGTCTTGGGCGACCACGATCTGGGAAGCGTTCCACCCTCAGATATTGAAATACACGTGTTGCCCAACAAGCTGATGCTTGAAGACTATGGACGGACGACGACCGGGGTGAAATCAACGCGGGTAAGCTACCACGTTGTTCGCCAGGGACGCTTGTTCGGGCCAGTGGGTGACGACTTTGACGTCAACTTTGAGGTGGCTGTGCCATGGCCCGACCCATGGCCGCCGGTAGACTGGCCCAACCCGATCCACCCGGGCCTGCTCGAAGGTGAAGTCAAGAACTTCGATGCGAGCCGGACCAATGAACTGACCCGGGCCGATAAGGACAAGGACGCCACCTACCACTTCGATTGGTACGCCGACGCGAAGAATGGCCACATCATCGACTTTTACTGGAACGGCGAGCGTGTGGTCGAGGCTCAGGTCAAATTTGACGATGCCGATCCCGAGCATGTGCCGGGCGGTCCTTACCAGGTCGACATTCCCTGGTCGTACATCAAGAAAGGCGGCAACGGTAATCCGGTGCCCGTCCACTACCGGGTGAGCGCGCCGGGCCTGGTGAACGATCTGTACTCGCCAACAACGAATGTCGTGGTCAATGCGATTGCAGTAGAACTGCCCCGTGCGAGTTTTCCCACCATTCCCCTTGCCGATGGCCTCCCGCGTTGTAGCGCTCTGGAACCCGATGGATCGCTCAAGGCGGATATACCGGACCTGACCGGTTTGCTTGTGTCGGGGGACAAGATCAGTGTCATCGTCACACCCATGAGAGGCAACCTGGGCTCCGCCGAGGATCCGATTATCGGCGCGGAGTTCGAGGCTGACTTTACGCTCGGTACCACCGGGTTCCCGGTGACGGGATTCACGTTTCTAGTACAGCCGTACGATAAACATATCCTGCCGCTTTACGACGAAAACCCAAGTCGTGTAGGTCGCCTGAAGATTCAGTATTTCTTCAATGACGGCACCGAAGACATTGAATCGGAGCCGTGGATCGTGCGCACAGCGTTCGGCACACCGACGGGATCCTGCCCGATTACGGGCCCCTAGCTTGATGATGCCGGGTCGGCACGGACTGCTTCGGTTCGTATCGACCCGGATCCGGCGGCAGGTTTGTTCACACTCAAACCAAACGGCCCGTTGAGCGGTGCCAAGCGTTTTGAGGATAAATCCTACATACCGCAAGTACGCATTTTACTTAGGATCGCCGTCCCTAAACCGCCCGACCCGGTTCAACGGCATCCTGTCGGCGCGAATTTACAGTCCGTTGGTGTATTCAGGAGCGACCCTATGCGACTCACTCATTCATTTCCCGTCACACCGCTTGCGTACTGGTTCAAACTGGCCACGTTGACGCCATTATTCCTGATTGCCCCAAGCGCGCTGGCGGACTTGATTGATGGCCGGAGCAAAACCATCGACGGCTCTGTTGCGGCTGATGAGTATCGACTGATCAACGCGGCCAGCCTGACGGCGAATGGCGCCACCACCCGGGAAATTAGCGCGCAAACCGGTTCGAAGGTGACGCTCAACGGCACGGCGGTCAATGCAACGGGTACCGCCAATGGCGTTCGGCTGTCCGGGAGCGAGGCGACTATTGCCAATAAAAGCAGAGTGGTCAGCGCCAGCACCGGGCTGAGTCTGATACGTGCTGGCAGGTCAGCCTCGAGTGCGACGGTCAGCGACAGTGAAATCGTCGGTGGTAACCGTGGCGCCACCGTCAGCGCCGAGAGCCAACTGACGCTGCAATCCGGTGCACGCGTCATCGGTACCAATGCCGCCAGCATCGGCATCGAAGCGTTTGGCAGCAGAATATCCGCCACTGACAGCACCGTCATGGGTGGGCTCAATGGGGTCAGGCTGTTCAGCAATGATTTGATTACCGACGATGCGCTGGTTTTGAACAACAGCCATGTTGAGGGAGTCAATGGCTCGGCGATTGTTATACAAGGCGTGAACCAGACCAACAGTGAGCAGGTCAATATCGAGGTCAATAATGGTTCCACGCTCAAAGGTGGCAACGGCATATTGCTGGAAGTGCTCAATGGCGCGGCGGCCAACTTCGCGGTCAACAACAGTCACCTCGTCGGCGATATCGTCGTGGCCGACGGCAGCAGCGCCGAAGTGCTGCTGGACCGCGCCGCAACCTTGACCGGGCGCCTGGAAAACGTCGAGAACCTGACCGTCAACAACGATGCACGCTGGGTGATGGTCGGTGACGGCAGTGTCAAAAACCTTTCGCTCAACGGCGGTGGCGTCCAGTTCGGCAACCCGGGGCAGTATTTCAATCTCTCCGTGGAAACCCTGTCGGGTACGGGGGGAACGTTCTATATGCACAACGACTTCACCACCGGGCAGGTGGATACCCTGACCGTGTCTGGCAATGCCAGTGGCAACCATCTTGTCGCCCTCGACAGCCAGGGCACTGAACCGGTAGGGGCAGGCTCCAAGGCCGTGGTGAGTATCGGCTCGGGTGACGCCACCTTTGCCTTGGCCGGTGGTGCCGTGGACCTCGGGGCGTTTTCCTACGACCTGATCAAGCAAGGCGACAACGAGTGGGTCCTGGACACGGCCACACGGGCGATCAGCCCTGGTACACAATCGGTCATGGCGTTGTTCAACGCGGCCCCGACGGTCTGGTACGGTGAACTCAGCACGTTGCGCACCCGCATGGGCGAGGTGCGCATGGATCAGGGCAAGGCCGGTGGCTGGATCCGTGCCTATGGCAATAAATACAACGTGAGTGACAGCGCCGGCGTGGCCTACAAGCAAAACCAGCAAGGCATTTCGTTCGGTGCCGATGCGCCGCTGCCCATGGGCGACGGGCAATGGCTGGTCGGTGTGCTGGGCGGTTACAGCCAGTCCGACCTGGACATGAGCCGTGGCACGAGCGGTGAAGTCGACAGCTACTACCTGGGTGCCTATACGACCTGGCTGGACGCGCAGAGCGGCTATTACTTCGACGGTGTCGTCAAATACAACCGGTTCCAGAACGAATCCGACGTTCGACTCAGCGACGGCAAGAAAACCAAGGGCAATTACGACACTGACGGCATCGGTGCGTCGCTGGAGTTTGGGCGAAACATCAAGCTGGCGGATGACTACTTTGTCGAGCCCTACGCTCAACTGTCCGGTGTGATGATCGATGGCGCCGATTACGACCTGGACAACGGCCTGGCCGCCAAAGGTGATCGTGTTCATTCCTTGCTGGGTAAAGTCGGTACCACGGTGGGTCGCAACTTTACCTGGGCGCAGGGTAAAACGGTCCAGCCGTACCTGCGTGCCGCGTACGTACACGAGTTTGCCAAGAACAGCGATGTCGAGGTCAATGACAACCGTTTCAGTACCGACCTGTCGGGCTCTCGTGGCGAGTTGGGCGCGGGCGTGGCCATGGCGGTGACTGACAAGGTTTCCATGCATTTGGACCTTGATTACAGCAATGGCGACAAGATCGAACAATCGTGGGGAGCCAATATGGGAGCGCGCTATAAATGGTGATCATGCGCCGGTAGTGTGGCGTGCAAAGAACTAATCCACCGGCCGGCTAATGTCTGAGTGACAGTAACCAGCCTGCGATGCGAGGTTGAGTTTTCATTGAACGGTCGGACCTCGGCGGCTAGTTTTTTTTCCTGTGTCTGGCACTTGGCGAAGCACAACACCAGCGAGCTATGAAGGCCTATACCTCCCGAAAGGATCAGACCGTGCGGTTTACTAGCAAACCACGCGCAATGAAAAGAAAAGGTACTGAATAGCGGCTCTTGTAAAACACGGCCGCTGGGGCGTCCCCATTCTGTTGGCTACTCAAGCAAGCGCTGCTGCTATGTTTGAATTTTTCGAAGGAGTCGAAATTATGGCGAAAGACTATTCATTATTGGAAGTTCTTGAAAGGATTTACCACAACCAGTTGGCCTTAGAGGCGGCTTTGATGGAGCTGACAGTCTGGGTGGAGCAGCGGGGCTCAGCTGAGATCGGAGGGAATGTTCGAGGAGCATTGGAGGCAATTGGTGATAACGCGGGTCATATAAAACAGGGATTGGCTCGACTGAAGAATCTCAACATCGACTGAAAAAAAACGCCCATTGAACGATCCTACCTTCCTTAGGCAAATGGCCTCAGGTTGATTGCCGCAGCGTAGATGCCAGGGTGTATTTGCACTTTGAGAGTCTGCCTGGCCGATGCAACAGGTGGGTAACTCATTCAGTGGGCGTTTCGTAGTTTGGTGTTTTCCGTGGACGACAGTCGGGTTGCCTTGCGTTCCCGAGGGTGCATTGCACGCTGTAAATGCTGGTGCAAGCCCTGCTCGATCTGGGTGATGAAGTGATCGGCACTTGCGGAGCGAAAGTGGTGCCGGTGGCGGAACGTCTGGAGAACAGCTTTCAGGTCGCCTCGGTGGACGTGGTGGCACTGATTACTCCCCCCCAGGCCAGTGCCATTTTGCTCAAAAGTCCGAACAATGCTTTCGGCGCCAATTTTCCGCTGAAGGTCTGGTTGGGATTGGCGTCGCTGTGAATTCGTCATGACCTGTGGCTAATCAGCGACGAGGTCTACAGCGAATTGCTATATGAGGTCCAGCAGCCCAGCGAGTTTGCCGGGAATGGCCGAGCGTATGGCGACGATCAATAACCTTTCGAAATCCCACACCATGAGCGGTTGGCGAGTGGGATGGGTGATCGGACCGAAAACTATATCCGAGCATCTGGTGAATTTGTCGTTTTCATTCTGTTCGGCATTCCGGATTTCATTCAGAACGCTGCGTACATGGGCCTGGATGAAAACCTGCCGGAAGTGGCGTTGATGCGCGAAGAGTATCGCCAGCGCCGTGATCTGGTGTGTGCGAACTTGAACCATTATCCGGGTATCCGGGCGATTCAGCCGGTTGGTGGTATGTTCGTGATGGCCGATGTGCTTCAGATCGAGTCGTCTGCCCAGCACTTCGCGGAGCGGCTGCTGGTAGGTTATTGCTTGTCGGTACTGGCCGGTGAGGCGTTCGGGGGCGAGCGCGATGGCGCATATTCGTTCGGGTTGGTGGTGGATTAGCGGGAACTCTCGGAATAGTTGATGGCGCGGTGGGCCTGACGGATTTGCATTGCCTTTTCTGGCCTCATCGCGAGCAGTCTCGTTCCCACATTTGATCTGCGGCGCTCACAGATATCCTGTGGGATCGAACTTGCTCGCGATGGTTACTTACAGGCAACAAATCTCTCAGGCTTTCCACACCTGTATGTTCACCAGATTCTCCGGCCGCTCACCCGCCAGCGCCGCCAGCAGGTTGTCCACCGCACAGCGGGCCATGGCTTCCCGTGTTTCATGAGTCGCCGAGCCCATGTGCGGCGTCGCCACCACGTTGTTCAATTGCAATAACGGCGAATCAAGGTTCAACGGTTCGCGCTCAAACACATCCAGCCCCGCCGCGCGAATCTGCCCACTGCGCAACGCCTCGACCAACGCCGCTTCATGCACGACTTTTCCTCGAGAAATGTTGATGAAGATGCTTTCCGGGCGCATCAGTGCAAATTCCTCGGCACCGATCAACCCTTCGGTTTCGGCCGTCAGCGGCAAGGTCAGGCAAATGAAATCCGCTTGCTGCAACAGTTCGGGCAGGCTGCGGTATTGCGCGTTGAACCGTTTTTCGACCGCCGGTTTCGGCGAGTGGCTGTGATAGATCACCGGCATGCCGAAGCCGAAATGCCCGCGCTGGGCCAACGCTTCGCCGATGCGGCCCATGCCGATGATGCCCAGGGTCTTGCCGTGTACGTCACTGCCGAAATGTGCGGGGCCGATGTTGCGGGTCCACTGGCCGTCGCGAACCATGTTCGCCAATTCCACCACGCGCCGCGCAGTGGCCAGGATCAGTGCGAAACCGGTGTCGGCGGTGGTTTCGGTGAGCACGTCCGGCGTGTTGCTGAGCAGGATGCGCCGCTCGGTAAGGTAATCGATGTCGTAGTTGTCGACGCCCACCGAAACGCTGGCGATGGCTTCAAGGTTGGGCGCCAGGTCCAGCAGTTCGGCATCGAGTTTCAGGCTGGCACCGAGCAGACCGTGGGCATGGGGCAGGGCGTCGCGCAGTTTGCCGAGACCTTCGGCATCGAGGTTGTCGATCAGCGTCACATTGGTGTGCTCATGCAGACGAGCCATGAGCAGCGGCGAGAGTTTCTTGTACAGGACGACCTGCTTTTTCATCTTCGTGATCTCAACTTCAATTCAGGAATGAGCCGTGAGGGGGCGCCCTACCGTGGGCCGCTCCCGGTCGCTGGCGCCGGGCTTGAGGAACATCGTGAGCACCACCGAAAGCATCAGCGCACCGCTCATCAACAGATAGGATGCGCCGGGCGAACCGGTGGAGCTGTTCAGGTAACCGACCAGATAAGAGCCGCCAAACGAACCGAGCGCGCCCATGCTGTTGATCAGCGCCATGGCACCGCCCGCGACGTTGGCCGGTAGGATTTCCGGGATGATCGCGAAGAACGGACCGTACGGCGCATACATGCACGCACCGGCAATCACCAGCAGGGTGTACGACCACCAGAAGTGTTCGGCGCCCAGCGCGTAGGAACCGTAGAAAGCAATCGAGGCAATCAGCAGCGGCGGCCAGACGAAGCGTTTGCGCTTTTGCAGTTTGTCCGAACCCCAGGACACCAGCAGCATGCCGATCACCGCCGCCAGATAAGGCAGCGCCGACAGCCAGCCGGCCTCGACCATGTCCATCTGCGCGCCGGCCTTGAGGATCGACGGCAGCCACAACACGAAACCGTAGACACCGATGCTCCAGCAGAAAAACTGCAGCGCGAGGATGATCACTTTGGGTGAGCGAAACGCTTCGGCGTAGTTTTTCACTGCTTTGATGCCGACCTGTTCGGCCGCCAGTGCGCTTTCCAGATCCTGTTTTTCCTGATCGTTGAGCCACTTGGCCTGGGACGGACGATCATCAGCCAGACGCCACCAGATGAACGCCCAGAGCACTGCCGGCAAACCTTCGACAATGAACATCCAGCGCCAGCTGTAGTGCTGCACCAGATACCCCGAGACCACCGACATCCACAGCATGGTCACCGGGTTGCCGAGGATCAGGAAGGTGTTGGCCCGTGAGCGTTCGGCACGGGTGAACCAGTGGCACAGGTAGATCAGCATCGCCGGCATCACCGCGGCTTCGACCACGCCGAGCATGAAGCGGATGACGATCAGCCAGTAGGCGTTGGAGACGATCCCGGTCAACGTCGCCAGGCTGCCCCAGAGGATCAGGCTGACGAAAATCAGTTTCTTCACGCTGTGTTTCTGCGCGTAGATCGCCCCCGGCACCTGGAAGAAAAAGTAACCGAGGAAGAACAGTGCGCCGAGCATCGACGACAGGCCCGGCGTGATCATCAGGTCGGCGGCCATCCCGGAGGCGGCGGCAAAACCGTAGTTGGCGCGATCGAGGTACGCCAGGCTATAGGTGATGAACACGATGGGCATGATGTACCACCAGCGGCGGGTGGCGAGCGTTGCGGTTTTCATGGGTGATGCTCCTGAGCTTGTTGTTTTTGTCGCAGCAGGTAACGGTTTGTTCTTCAGTGCCTGTGCCCGCCTATTCGCGAGCAAGCCCGCTCCCACAGGGGATTTGTGTCGGACCTAGATCCAATGTGGGAGCGGGCTTGCTCGCGAAGACGGCCTCGAATTCAATGGACATTTCGGATCTACCGGGCAACCCCTCCATATCCCCCCGACTCTGCACCGCACGGCTGCCAATCCAGTTGGCCCGCCGCACGGCGTCGGCAAAGCTGTGGTTTTCCAGGAGTGCGCTGATCATGCCGACGGCAAATCCATCGCCGGCACCCACGGTGTCGACCACCGTTTGCACCGGTACACCGGCGACGAAACCTTGATCAAGATGCGTGCGGTAATAAGCACCGTGGGGGCCGAGCTTGATTGCCACGGCTTCGGCGCCCTGGTCGAGGTAGAACGCGGCGATGTCGGCCGGGTCTTCGAAGCCGGTGAGCAGGCGACCTTCGCTCAGCCCTGGCAACACCCAATGAGCGAGGGCGGCGAGGCGGTTGATTTCGGTGATCATCAGTCGCTCGCTGGCCCACAGGCTCGGGCGCAGGTTGGGGTCGAACGACACGCTGCGCCCGGCATCGCGCATGCGGGTCATCAATTCGAAGGACATCTGCCGTGCCGTTTCCGACAACGCCGCAGGAATGCCGGTGGCGTGCAGATGCCGGGCCTTGAGCAAGTCGGGCACGATCGAATGCGACGACAAGTGACTGGCCGCCGAGCCACGGCGAAAGTACTCGACGACAGGATCGCTGCCATCGTCGGTGCGCGACTTGAGTTGGAAACCAGTGGGGTGCGCGGGGTCGATGTCGACGTGGCGGCAATCCAGGCCTTCCTTTTCCAGCGTGTCGATCACGAATCGGCCCAGGGAATCGGCGCCGACGCGGCTCAGCCATGCCACGTTGAAACCCAGGCGCGACAGGCCGATGGCGACGTTGCTGTCGGCCCCGGCAATGCGTTTGTGGAACGCGTTGACGCTGGCCAGGTCGCCGGTCTGCTCGGCAACGAACATCGCCATGGTTTCGCCGAACGAGAGGATATCGATCTCAGACATGAGCGTTCTCCAGCGACGATTGGCCGAGGTGGGCGAGGGCGGCGACATGCTCGGTTGTCAGCTGCACCAGGTCTTCGCCTTGCAGCGGGTATTCCGCGGCTCGCATAACGCCTTGGTCCATGTGCCGCAGCAGGTGTTCCCACTGTTGCAAGTCGCTGGCGGCGGGTGGGATGGCAACCAGTTTGCCGTCGGCACGTCGCGTCACCGCTTTACAGTGCACATAACCGACGTGCCGACCGAGCAACCGCGCGGCGCTGGCGGGGGACTGATCCTGCCACTGCCAGTTGCCGATATCGAAGGTCATTTTGATCGGCAGGTTGTGTTGCTCGACTTCATTGAAGAAACGCTGGAACGGTTCGATGCGGCCACCGTGCAGGGTCTGGTCGTTCTCCACCAGCAATTGCACCGCACTTTCGCCGAGCATGCGGGCGAGGCGTTGCAGGTCGCTGTTGTCGGTGAAGTAACCCAACGATACTTTCAGCCATTTGGCGCCGAACATTTGGGCGCGTTGCAGTGCTGTCAGCAATTCGGGATTGGGTCTGGATTGACCGGCCAGCCACAGTTCCATCGGTGATGAGTACACGCTTTCCAGGCCCTCGGCCTGAGTCGCGTCGGCCAGGTGCTCGGGATTCTCAAAGGTCAGCAGCTCTTCGCGCCATTCGATGCGCGTGGCCCCGGCGGCGGCCAGTACTGCGATGAAACTGCCCTGGCCGCGTTGGCGCACCAGGTCGGCGCCGTAGCTGGACAGGCTGATGGAAACGGCTGGTTTATTCATTGTTTTTCTACCTCTGAAACCGGTTTCATTTTTGTTCAAAATAATATCAGTGAGTGATGTGTTGTTCTTTCGGGGCTCATCGCGGGCAAGCCCGCTCCCACAGTGTTTTGTGTCGTACATAAATGTTGTGTACCCCAGCGATTCCTGTGGGAGCGAGCTTGCTCGCGATGGGGCCAGTCCAGTCATCTGAAAACGCCAAGGGTCGACCCCCGCACAACCAGCTGCGGCGAAAAATCCAGCGTCCGCACCGCCCCGTCATCCCCTCGCAACCGCTTGAGCAAACACTCGAACGCACTCGCGCCAATCTCGGTGGTCGGTTGGGCGAGGGCAGTAATGCCACTTCCCACCAACGGATACCAATCCAGGTCATCCAGGGCTATCAGCCCCACGTCTTCAAACAGATTGCACTTGAGCTCACGCAAGGCATGGGTGCTGGCCAGCGCCGCAATCCCGTTCGCGCAAAACAGCGCTTTCGGACCGGGGCCTGGAGTGTCGAGGAAATTTTTCAGGTGCGCGGCCAGTTCGCTGCCGGTCTCGATCATCGTGCCGCGCAGGGCCGGGCGCTGTGCGATCTGTGCCTTGAAACTGCTGACCCGCTCGATCCGTGAACTGGTGCCGTCAAACGGCTCTGTCACCAACAGCACGTCGCGATAACCGCGCTCTTCAAGGTGGGCAAGGGCCATCTCGACAGCCGCCGGGTTATCCAGGCCGACCATGTCGCTCTCAAGATGCTCGACCTTGCGGTCCACCAGCACCAGAGGCATTTCCCGGTGCAGTTCATGCAACTCGTCACGGTGATGGCCGAGGGTGTTCACGATCAGGCCTTCGATGTTGTACGAGCGCAGCAGGGCCAGGTGCTGGCGTTCCTGCTCGTCGTCGCGATCGGTGTTGCACACCACCAGGCTGTAGCCGTGTTGACGGCAGGCGGTTTCCACCCCGTGCATCACGGCAATCGAATATGGGTTGCGGATATCGGCCACCAGCATGCCGATCAGGCGGGTGCGCCCCCGTTTCAGGCCGCGGGCCATCTGGTTCGGGCGATAACCCAGTTCGGCAATGGACTGTTCGATGCGCTGGGCAATGGCATCGGAGAGCAGGGCGCGGTCTTCGCCGATGAACCGCGAAACGCTGGCCTTGGAGACCTTGGCGTGTTCGGCCACGTCGAGCATGGTCACGCGGCTGCGCTGGGCGGCGGAGAAATCGTTCACGGTCTGAAACCTTCTTATTGGATTTATAAGGCAGAGCGCATCGCGCTGAAACCGGTTTCAGAAGACACCAGAAATGAATCCGTCGTCAAGTGTTCGATGAATCACAGGCCGACAAAAAACGACCAATGGAGCTCAGGCGAGCACGCTCAACCACGCCGAACCCAGCAACAACAGGCCCATGCAGCGGTTGAAGCGCTGCATCGCACGAGGTGAACGCAGCCAGCGACTGGAGCCGGCGCCGAGCACTGCCCAAGCTCCAAGACACGGCAGCGAGATCAGGAAAAACGCCAACGACAAATACATCACATGCACAAACCGGTCTTCACCCACTCCGGCAAACACGCTGACCACCGCCAGCGCCATCATCCAGGTTTTCGGGTTGATCCATTGCAGGCTCGCCGCGCCCAGCAAGCCGAGGCGCTTCTCGGCATTGTCGGCGGCAATGGCGGCAACCGGGGCGCGGAAGATTTGCCAGGCCAGATAACTCAGCCATGCCACGCCGGCCCACTGCATCAGCGTTTGCAGCGCGGGCCATTCGATCAGCGAAGTCCCGGCACCGGTGCCCACCAACAACACCAATATCGCCGCACTGGCACAGGCGCCAAGAATGATCGGAACGGCAGCCATCAAGCCGAACCGGGCACTGTTGCTCAGCACCAGAATGTTGGTCGGGCCGGGGGTGATCGAGGCCACAAAGGCGAACAGCAGAAAGGGCAGAAACGTCGGAAAAGAGGACAGCATCGCAGGCAAACTCCGGTGAAGATCATTGAAGTCGATCTTCACAAGCCGGGCGCTTATCTGTCTGGAAGATTTGAGCAACGCTTGCGGTACAGCGCTGGTGTCAGACCGTAGGCGCGCACGAACCAGCGACCCAGGTGACTCTGATCGGCAAAGCCCAAGGTCATGGCCACGGTTGCAGGCTGATCACCACGGGCCAGCATTCGACGCGCCGTAGCCAGGCGCAATTGCACCAGATATGCATGGGGCGCCATGCCGTATGCAGCCTTGAATGCACGGGTCAGGCGAAAGCGGTCGACCCCGGTGACGGCGGCCAGTTGGTCGAGGCCAATGTCGTATTGTGCGTTGGCGTGCAGATAGTCCCGGGCCTTTTGCGCAACCAGGGGCAGGCGCGGATCTTCGCCATAGCGAGTGCGCCAGTGCAGATGGCTGGTGAGGCGTTCGAGCAAGCCATCGAGCGCGGTCTGGCGAACGATCTTCATTTCACCACCGTGCAGCGTTTCAAACGCAAGGCTGGTGGCGTGGGTCAGGCGCGAATCGCTGGCCAGGGTGTTGGCGAAACTCAACTCGCTGTTGTCCGGCGCGTTGTCAAACACCGCGCCTAACTCACGCTGCAACCACTGTGGGTCGAGGTACAGCATGCGATAGGTAAAACCATCCGCGGTCGGCGCCTCACCGTCGTGGATGTCGCCCGGCTCCAGCAAAAACACCTTTCCCGGCGTGCTTTGGTGTCTGGCTCGTCGACAATTGAATTGCTGCACCCCTTGCTCGGTGACACCCACCAGATAGCTGTCATGCCAGTGCGGATCGTAGGCATGGCCCTCGAAATGCGCACGCAGGGTCTCGATGCCGGTATCGGCGTCCTTGGCCAGATCGAGCCAGTTGTGAGAAGTCATGGCGCACCTGCGAGGTCGTTACCGTGTCATTTGACGCCTGTGGAGCGGGCCATGACTAGAACGTTTGTGCACGTATCAATTGAACAGTCCCGCCGCGATGTTGATCGAGAAACCGAGGATGGCCGTATTGAATAGAAAACCGATCAGCGACTGCGCCAGCACGATCTTGCGCAGGTCCCTAGTCGCCACGCCAACATCCGAAGTCTGCACCGCCACACCGACGGTGAACGAGAAGTACAGGAAGTCCCAATAGTTGGGCGTTGTCAGGCCTTCAGCAAAACGCAACGCCGGCTCCTTGCCTTCCCAGGTGTAAAACAGGCGCGCGTAGTGCACGCTGAAAATCACCCCGATCAGCAACCAGGAGCCGATCACCGTCAAAGCGGTGAAGCCGTAGTGCAGCAGTTTGCGGGTGGTTTCCAGGTCTTTGCCGCCGGCCAGTTCGAGGGTGATGGCTGCCAGGCTGGCAATTGCCGCAATGCACACCACGAACAGCACCAGCCCGGCGTTCTCGTCCTCGATTTCGGCAATGCGTTTCACATCAGTCGCTTTCGAACGCACGACGAGCCAGGACATCAGGATCAGGTAAGTCCAGACCCCGGCATTCCAGCCGATGAGGATTTTGCCGATGACCGAATCGGCCGGAACCAGGATACCCGCCGCGATACCGAGCGTCGTGGCGGCGGACAGGCGAGGGTGGGTGTGGGTGAGGTAGGGCATGAGGACTCAATGGTTGGTACTTTGCAATCACCATAGCCCAGCGTGGTCGATCGTGACCACAATCCTTAGGCCAATGAAATCGAATGTGGGAGCGGGCTTGCTCGCGAAGGGGTCATCACATTCAACATCCATGTCGACTGAGCATCCGCCTTCGCGAGCAAGCCCGCTCCCACATTGGGTAGGTGTTGTTTGTTAAATTTCTTTATGGCGCTTGCGCACCAGCTTCATCACCACCACAAAAAACACCGGCACGAACACCACGGCCAGGGTCGCCGTGATCATCCCGCCGATCACCCCGGTGCCGATGGCCTGCTGGCTCGCCGAACTGGCGCCGGTCGCGATCGCCAATGGCACCACGCCAAGGATGAACGCCAGGGAGGTCATGACAATCGGCCGCAACCGCAGGCGTGCCGCTTGCAGGGTCGCGTCGATCAGGTCGTGGCCTTCGTCGTACAGGCTCTTGGCGAACTCGATGATCAGGATCGCGTTCTTCGCCGACAGGCCGATGATGGTGATCAGCCCGACCTTGAAGAACACGTCGTTGGGCATCCCGCGCAAGGTCACGGCCAGCACCGCGCCGAGCACGCCCAGCGGCACCACCAGCAGTACCGAGGTGGGGATCGACCAGCTCTCGTACAACGCCGCCAGGCACAGGAACACGATCAACAGCGACAGCCCCAGCAGGATCGGCGCCTGGCTGCCGGACAACCGTTCCTGCAACGACAACCCGGTCCATTCCTGGCCCAGGCCCGCCGGGCCTTGCGCCACCAGCCGCTCGATCTCGGCCATGGCCTCGCCGGTGCTGTGGCCCGGGGTCGGTTCACCGGAAATGCTGATCGCCGGGTAGCCGTTGTAGCGGGTCAACTGCGCCGGGCCCTGAGTCCACCTGGCCTGTACGAAGGCTGACAAGGGCACCATTTTTTCGTGGGTGTTGCGCACGTGAATCTTCAGCAGGTCTTCCACCTGGCTACGCTGGTCGCCCTCGGCCTGCACCACGACGCGCTGCATCCGCCCCTGATTGGGGAAGTCGTTGATGTAGGCTGAGCCCACGGCCGTGGACAGCACATTGCCGACGTCGGCAAATGACACCCCCAGTGCGTTGGCCTGCTTGCGGTCGACGACCAGTTGCACCTGCGGTGCCTCGGCCAGGGCACTTTCGCGCACGTTCATCAGGATCGGGCTTTTTTCGGCTGCCGCGAGTAACTCGGTGCGCGCTTGCATCAACTTCTCATGGCCGAGACCCCCGCGATCCTGCAGGCGGAACTCGAATCCGCTGGACGTACCCAGGCCATCCACGGGCGGCGGCAGTACGGCAAACGTCACCGCGTCCTTGATCTGGCTGAGGGCGACGTTGGCCCGGTCGGCAATCGAAGCCGCCGAGTCGTCGCTGCCTCGCTCGGACCAGTCTTTGAGCGTGCTGAACGCCAGCGCCGCATTCTGCCCGCTGCCAGAGAAGCTGAATCCGAGAATCACCACGCTGTCCCGAATGCCCGGTTCCCCGGCATTGTGCGCTTCAACCTGCTCGGCCACCTGCACCGTGCGATTCTTGCTCGCACCCGGTGGCAACTGGATGTCGGTGATGGTGTAACCCTGGTCTTCCACCGGCAGGAACGAGGAGGGCAAGCGACTGAAGGCCAAGCCCAGACCGATCAGCAGCACGCCGTAGATCAGCAGGTAGCGCCCGGTCCGTTTCAACGCATAGGCGACCCAGCCCTGATAGCGCTCGGTCAGTTGCTCAAAGCGACGGTTGAACCAGCCGAAGAACCCGGTCTTTTCGTGGTGCTCGCCTTTGGCAATCGGCTTGAGCAGTGTTGCGCACAGGGCCGGGGTCAAGGTCAGGGCGAGGAAGGCCGAGAACAGGATCGAGGTGGCCATCGACAGCGAGAACTGCTGGTAAATCACCCCGACCGAACCCTGCATGAAGGCCATCGGAATGAACACCGCGACCAGCACCAGAGTGATGCCGATGATGGCCCCGGTGATCTGCTGCATGGCCTTGCGCGTGGCTTCCTTGGGCGACAAGCCCTCGGTGGCCATGATTCGCTCGACGTTTTCCACCACCACGATGGCGTCGTCCACCAGAATGCCGATGGCCAGCACCATGCCAAACATGGTCAGCACGTTGATCGAAAACCCCAGCGCCAGCATTGTCGCAAAGGTGCCCATCAGCGCCACCGGCACCACCAGCGTCGGAATCAGCGTGTAGCGGATGTTCTGCAGGAACAGGAACATTACCGCGAACACCAGCAGCATCGCCTCGAAGAGGGTGTAGACCACTTTGGTGATCGAGACCTTGACGAAGGGTGAGGTGTCGTACGGTATCGAGTACTCGACGTTCGCCGGGAAATAGCGCTTGAGTTCGTCCATCTTCGCCCGCACCAGGGTTGCGGTGTTCAGGGCGTTGGCGCCGGGCGACAGTTGCACGGCGACGGCGGTGGACGGTTTGCCGTTCAGGCGCGTGGAAAACTGGTATTCCTGGCTACCGATCTCGACCCGCGCCACATCGCTGATGCGTACGGTCGAGCCGTCCGGGTTGGCCTTGAGGACGATGTCGGCAAACTCTTCGGGGGTCGACAACTGGCCCTTGACCAGAATGGTCGCGGTGATTTCCTGGGTGGTGCGGGTTGGCAGGTCACCGATGCTGCCGGCCGACACCTGGGCGTTTTGCGCGACGATGGCGGTGTTGACGTCCGCCGGCGTCAGGTTGAAGGCGAGCAGCTTCTGCGGGTCGATCCAGATCCGCATCGCCCGTTCGGCGCCGTAGAGTTGCGCCTTGCCGACGCCGTCAAGACGCTTGACCTCGTTCATCACGTTGCGCGCCAGGTAATCGCTGAGCGCCACGTCGTCGAGCTTGCCGTCGCTGGAGGTCAGGGTGATCAGCAGCAGGAAGCCGGAGGAGACTTTCTCCACCTGCAAACCTTGCTGGATGACCGCTTGTGGCAGGCGAGACTCCACGGCTTTCAGGCGGTTCTGCACATCCACCTGAGCCAGTTCCGGGTTGGTGCCCGGCTGGAAGGTGGCCTTGATGGTGGCGCTGCCCAGGCTGCTCTGGGATTCGAAATACAACAGGTGATCGGCGCCGTTGAGCTCTTCCTCGATCAGGCTGACCACGCTCTCGTCCACGGTTTGCGCCGAGGCGCCGGGGTACACGGCGTAGATTTCGATTTGTGGCGGTGCAACATCGGGGTATTGCGCCACCGGCAGTTGCGGAATGGCCAGCGCACCGGCCAGCAGGATGAACAGGGCAACCACCCAGGCGAACACCGGGCGGTCGATAAAGAACTGCGGCATAAAAAAGCGTCCTGCTTACTGACCAGTCGCCTGGGCAAGTGGAAGAGGGGTGTCGTCGATCTGCACTTTCTCGCCGGGGCGGGCGTGCTGCAGCCCTTCGATGACGATGCGGTCGCCTGCCTTCAGGCCGCCGGTGACGATCCAGCGATCGTTCTGTACGGCACCCAGTTCGACCGGTCGCTGCCCGACCCGCTGTTCGGCGTCGAGCAGCAGCACCTGGGCGATGCCGGCGCTGTCGCGCTGGATGGCCCGTTGCGGCACGCTGATGCCCTGCTGGTTGATCGCTTGTTCCAGGCGTACGCGCACGAAACTGCCGGGCAGCAAGTCGAGGTCGGGGTTGGGGAACT
Source organism: Pseudomonas sp. BF-R-24 (assembly GCF_019947335.1). Classification (NCBI taxonomy): domain Bacteria; kingdom Pseudomonadati; phylum Pseudomonadota; class Gammaproteobacteria; order Pseudomonadales; family Pseudomonadaceae; genus Pseudomonas; species Pseudomonas sp. BF-R-24. Next base: position 20,812 of record NZ_JAGYGG010000016.1, on the reverse strand, counting down.
CGCTGCGCAGGATGATCTGGCCGGTGCCCGGGTCGACGGTGATATCGCTGAACAGCATTTTGCCCGGCAGCGGGTAGAGGCTGCCGTCATCCTGAATCAACGTGGCCTTGGCCTGGTCCTGGCCGACCTGCTGCAACTGACCTGAGCGGAAGGCTCGGCGCAGTTCGTTGAGTTCGCGGGTGGACTGGGTCAGGTCGGCATGAATCGGGTTCAGTTGCTGAATCAGCGCCAGGGGCGTGGTTTCGTTTTGCCCGACCAGTGCGCCTTCGGTGACCAGTGCGCGACCGATACGCCCGGAAATCGGCGCGGTGACCGTGGCGTAACCGAGGTTCAACCGGGCGCGTTCCACCGCCGCCTTGTTGCCGGCGACGTCGGCAGCGGTCTGCCGGGCGTTGGCCCGGGCGTTGTCGTAGTCCTGGCCGCTGATGGCCTTGTCGTCGATCAACCGGGCGTAGCGCTGTTCCTGCAATCTGGCCTGGAACGCGTTGGCTTCAGCCTTGCGCAACGCGGCTTCGGCGCTGTCCAGGTCAGCCTTGAACGGCGCCGGGTCGATGCGGAACAACACTTCGCCCTGTTTCACGTCACTGCCTTCACGGAAGGTGCGCTGCAAGACAACGCCAGCCACCCGGGCACGCACTTCGGCCATGCGCGGTGCGGCAATCCGCCCGCTCAGTTCACTGCTGATGGTCAGTGGCCGCGCTTCGATGGTCTCGATGCGAACCGTGGCCAGCGGCGCCTGTTCCTCGGCATTCGAGGACTTGTCACACGCGCCCAGTGTCAACGCCAGTGCAATCAGGCTGAGCCTGGCAAGCAGATTCTTCGACATGTAATACCCCAATAAAGACCCCCAGCATCCTACTGGGCGAAGGCGAGGGTAGCGGTGAAGCTTTGTTGGTGCTGTGTGAAATTGTGTAAGGGTTTTACTCAGGTGTGCGTGAGGGCGTATATCCTGCAGTCCTTGATTTCTATTGCGCCGGATAGATTGCCATCGCGAGCAAGCTCGCTCCCACAGTGGCCGGTGGTGTTCATATCATTTGTGGTCACCTCAAATCCCTGTGGGAGCGGGCTTGCTCGCGAAGAGGCCGGTGCAGACGCCAAAGTACTTTCTGGAAACACCCCATGCCCAACATCCTCCTGGTCGAAGACGACACCGCCCTCGCCGAACTGATTGCCAGTTACCTGGAACGCAACGGTTATTCCGTCAGCGTGATCGGTCGCGGTGACCAAGTGCGCGAACGTGCGCGGCTCAATCCGCCGGACCTGGTGATCCTCGACCTGATGCTGCCCGGCCTCGACGGCTTGCAAGTCTGTCGCCTGCTGCGCGCCGATTCGGCGACCCTGCCGATCCTGATGCTCACCGCCCGCGACGACAGCCACGACCAGGTCCTGGGCCTGGAAATGGGGGCCGACGACTACGTCACCAAACCCTGCGAGCCGCGAGTGCTGCTGGCCCGGGTGCGGACCTTGTTGCGCCGCAGCAGCCTCAGCGAGCCGCAGACTGCCAACGACCGCATTCTGATGGGCAACCTGTGCATCGACTTGTCCGAGCGTACCGTCACCTGGCGCGGGCAATTGGTGGAATTGTCCAGCGGCGAGTACAACCTGCTGGTGGTGCTGGCCCGGCATGCCGGAGAGGTGTTGAGCCGCGACCAGATCCTGCAACGCTTGCGCGGCATCGAATTCAATGGCACCGACCGTTCGGTGGACGTGGCGATTTCCAAGCTGCGACGCAAGTTCGACGACCACGCCGGCGAGGCGCGCAAGATCAAGACCGTGTGGGGCAAGGGTTACCTGTTCAGCCGTTCCGAGTGGGAATGCTGAGCCGATGTTCAGAATCCTCTTTCGTTTGTACCTGGTGACCATCGTCTCGTTCAGCGCGGCGATCTATCTGGTGCCGGATCTGGTGGTCAAGGTGTTCCAGGAACGCTTTGTCACCTACAACCTCGATTACTCGCGAGGGCTGCAAACGCTGATCGTCAAACAGTTCCAGGGGGTCCCGGCCGAACAGTGGCCGACCCTGGCCGCTGAAATGGACAAGGACTTCTCGCCTCTGCACATCGTGCTCAGCAGCAATGACGACAGCAGCCTGACGCCCGATGAACAGCTGCGCTTGCGCCGCGGTGAGAACGTCGTGCGCGTGGGCGACTGGGGCTGGCGCACGCTGGCGGTCGCGCCGCTGAATGAGCGCACCGTGGTGCAAATGGTCGTGCCACCGGATCCGCTGGACGTCAATCTGTTGTACTGGAGCATCAACGTCCTGATCGGCGCGACCATGCTCGCGTGCCTGTTGTTGTGGCTGCGCCCGCACTGGCGTGACCTGGAGCGCCTCAAGGGCGCCGCCGAACGCTTTGGCAAGGGCCACTTGGGCGAGCGCACGCAAATTTCCCCGAGTTCCAACATCGGTAGCCTGGCCAGTGTGTTCGACACCATGGCCGGCGACATCGAGAACCTGCTCAACCAGCAGCGAGACCTGCTCAATGCGGTGTCCCACGAGTTGCGCACGCCGCTGACGCGCCTGGATTTCGGCCTGGCGCTGGCCCTGTCCGACGACTTGCCGGCGGCCAGCCGCGAGCGCTTGCAAAGCCTGGTGGCGCACATTCGGGAACTCGATGAATTGGTGCTGGAGCTGCTGTCCTACAGTCGCCTGCAAAACCCGGCGCGGCTGCCGGAGCAGGTCGAAGTGTCGATGGATGAATTCATCGACAGCATTCTCGGCAGCGTCGACGAAGAAATGGAGTCTCCGCAAATCGTCATCGACGTGTTGCTCCACGGCCAGCTCGAACGCTTCAGCCTGGACCCGCGCCTGACCGCCCGAGCCCTGCAAAACCTGCTGCGCAACGCCATGCGCTATTGCGAGAAGCGTATTCAGATCGGTGTGCAGGTCTATGCCAGTGGCTGTGAAATCTGGGTCGACGATGATGGCATCGGCATTCCGGATGACGAACGCGAGCGGATCTTCGAACCTTTCTACCGCCTCGACCGCAGCCGCGACCGCGCCACGGGTGGTTTCGGACTGGGACTGGCGATCAGCCGCCGAGCACTGGAAGCCCAGGGCGGCACGTTGACGGTGGAAGCCTCGCCGCTGGGCGGGGCGAGGTTTCGTTTGTGGTTGCCGACGTTGGCCTGAGCTTGGCTTTAAGTTAAACGGCGAACTTGCCAGGCTTCTTGGCCAATGTCCGAAGACGATAAGCTTCTACTGCTCAGAGTGCGTCTAGGTGGCTGGTGTGGCGGTAATGAAGGTTGCGATTCCAAATTCTGAGGGGCGCGGAGTCTATCTATTGAGCCGACGGCTTCTTCGTAGCTGGGAGGCGGGACATCAAACTGTTCTGAGACACTGGGCCTGCTGGAAGCGGGTTGGGGAAGTCGATGACTACCAGGATAGGGCGGTGGCGGGTCGGCACGCCTCCGACCAGGTGAAACATCTCCCAGAGCGATTTCCCCTTGTTGGGAAGCAAGATTGCTCCGCTGCAATCTCGGAGGCCGTGACTGATACTTCAAAAATCCTACGCCTCCCCCAGCAGTTACACCCGCAGCAAATGAAAGTCCTGTTAGCACAAAACGAACCGTCTTGTCCTCTACGACGAGCGATCCAACATAGGCTCCCACTGAAACAGTGCCAGAAACTCCGATTAGAATGCGCAAAACAGAAAAATGCCCGGTCGGATCACTCCGATTGACCGGGTCCCCCACGCAATACGCATACCCATTCAATCCACCGTCCCCAAACGGACTCAAACTGTCCGGGCTGTTGAATCGCATAGTCACCGGGTTGAACTGCCGATAGCCAAAACCCAGAGGATAATGCCCGGTCAGCGGGTCCCGCCGTTCACCATTGAACCCGAGCAGGCTGAGCAAGCCGTTTTCCGGGGAGCGGTGACCATAGGCCGTGTAGGTGACGGGTTGCGGTCCCGTGGTGTTGAGCACATTGAGCACTGAGCGTTGCTGATCGGTTGCCAGCAACGAACTGTCGATCCGGGTGTTTTCATGGCGCTGTTGCGCCAACAACCGATCTTCGTGCTGGAAAATACTGTTGCGCACCGAGCCTTGGATTTCGGTGGCCAGCCGGGTTTTGCAGTAAAACCGTTGAAGGCTGTCCATGACCGCAGGCGCGCTGTTGTCCAATCGATCCAGCGCATCATAGTGATAGCGGCACAGCACGGTTTCGCGAGGGGAAGCAGGCATTTTCCGAGCTCCATGCACGGTTGAGTATTCGTACCCCAAGCATCGACTGTTTCCCGGTTGCTGCCCACTATCAGAACTGCTAGGTCTTGAGTTCAACAAGCGCTAGCATCCTCGATGCGTTCATCGTTTGCTACAGGCTCAAGCGCCCGCGCAACAGTTTCGCCATCTCCTCCAGGTCCGCCATCGGCTGATGCCCGATCAGCATCCAGGCGTGTTCCATGTCAGCCCAATACACGATGTTCAGTTCGCGCCGCTGTTCCCGGGCGAAATGGCGGCTGCCGCTGTTGGAGCGGGTAACACACAGCGCCATGGGGCCGTGGGCCGGATCGAGGTAGGTGATCTGGGCGATGGGTGCACCGTCGTACTCGAGGATTTGCGCGCGCCTGAACTCGACGCGGGGCAGGCTCAGTTTTGCCGGCGCGAGGTTGAGGCCCAGACGCGCATCGATCGTGCGCAGTTGTGCCCGTTGGGCAGCTTCATCGCCGGGCAGGTGATCCAGGGTTTCCGGCACATAGAGCGCCATGTAATCGGCCACCAGGCCGCGCCAGCTATGTGACTGTCGGCTCGCTTGCCAGCCGAGGAACAAACGGTCCGCCAGCACGCCGCCGGCCAACAGCCCGGCCGCGGCGGCCAGGAACCAGCGTCGATTGAGCCCGGGGCGGGCGGGTGAGGGCATTGTGGCGAGCATGGTTTGCAGGCGATCGACCGGCGCCTGTCGGGCCAGTTCATCGTAGGCGTCCTTGAACGGCAGGCTGCTGCGATCCAGCCATTGCAGGCGCAGGCCGAGCATCGGGTCGGCGCTGATGGCCGCGTCGATGCGCGAGCGCTGCTCGGCATCGAGTTGGTTGTCGAGGTAAGCCACCAGTTGTTCGTCCGAGGGTATCGCGTTCATCAATGTTCTCCTCGGTTAGGGGTGGGCACCGTGTGCAACGGTGGATATTCGGCCAGTTTCGCCCGAGCGGCGGCCAGGCGACTCATGACGGTGCCGATGGGCACTTGCAGCACCTCGGCGACTTCGCGGTAGGACAAGCCTTCGACATAGGCGAGAAACACCGTTTCGCGCTGGGCCTCGGGCAAGGCATCGACGCGGCGGATGACCTGCGCTGCCAACACGTGGGTTTGCGCCACGGATTCTCCATCGAACGACAAGGCCTGATCGGCGTCTACCTGGCCCTGCCCCTGGCGCACCCGCCGGGCGCGGACTTCGTTGAGCCAGATCGAATGCAGAATGCTCAGCAGCCAGTGGTCCATGCGCGTTCCCTGCACGTATTGCCCGGCCCGTTCCAGCGCCCGCAGGCAAGTGGCTTGCACCAGGTCATCGGCGACATGCCGTTGCCGGGACAGCAGCAGGCCGTAGCGCCATAAACGCGCCAGATGCTGGTTCAGTTCCGTTCGTATTGCCTGATCGCTGGCGATGGCGACCTCCGTCCGCTCGGGTTGTCAGGTTTTCGATGAACCGTTGATGGCTTCGGCCAGGTCCTGGTACTCCTCGCATTGAGTACTGCCACAGATGGATTCGATCTGCCGCAGTTGCTCCTGTGCAAGATCCAGCCGGCCTTTGACCACATAGGCTTCGCCGAGGTATTCGCGGACCTGCGCATATTGCGGGTCTAGTTTCACCGATTGCAGGTAATAGCCGATGCCTTCGTCGGTACGTCCCAGTTTACGCGTGGCGTAGCCGCGATAGTTCAACGCTTTTGCGGTATTTGGCTGTTTCAGCGTGTCGAGCAGGGCCAGGGCTTCTTCATAACGCCCGTCCTTGGCCAGTCGATAGGCATAGTTGGTACGGTCTTCGTCCGGCACCAGGCTACTGGTCTGCCGGACGCAACGTTTCGATTTGCTGTCGAACACCTGACCTTTCGGGCAGTTGGGTCTGATGGGCGCGTCGTCGTCCCCGCCACCGCCGTTGGCCAGGGCGAGGGAACCGGACAACGCAACGGCCAGCAACAGAGGGGGCGTCAGAACAGCAAAACGAATATTCATGGGCTTTGCTCCAGAGCTTCATGGGTTCAGATCAGGTCGCGTCCCGCCAGACGCAGTGCAAGGTTGATGTGACGAAAACACCGCAGCATGAACAATTATTCGTTATGTCCTGGCGGTGTTTTTCAAGGAAAGCTCATAGCGCAGCATTGTGTGCGCCGAAGATCCCTGTGGGAGCGAGCCTGCTCGCGAAGCGGAGTGTCATTCAACGGTGATGTCGACTGATACACCGCTATCGCGAGCAAGCTCGCTCCCACATTGGAGTGTCAGCCCAGCAAACGAATCGGAGCACCCGCCGACCAGGCCTGAATATCCTCAATCATTTGCGAGAAAAACAGCCGGTAGTTCTGTTGGCTCACGTACCCGACATGGGGCGTCGCCAGTACATTGTCCAGGGTCCGGAACGGATGGTGGGCGGGCAGCGGTTCCTGCTCGAAGACGTCCAGAGCGACACCGGCCAGCCGTTGTTTCTGCAGCGCCTTGATCAGCGCCGCTTCATCGACAATGGGGCCACGAGCGGTGTTCACCAGCAGCGCCGAGGGCTTCATCCAGCCAAGGGCTTGTGCGTCCACCAGACCGCGACTGCGCTCGCTGAGCACCAGGTGCACCGACAGCACGTCGGCCTGTTCGAACAGCTCCTGTTTGCTGACACGGGTCACACCGACCTGCGCCGCGCGTTCGGCGGTGAGGTTTTCACTCCAGGCGATGACACGCATGCCGAACACTTGACCGAACTGCGCGACTCGCTGGCCGATGCTGCCCAGACCGAGGATGGCCAGTGTCTTGCCATGCAAGTCGCCACCCAGGCCTTGTTGCCATTGCCCGGCGCGCAGGGCATTGGCCTCGACCACCAGGTTGCGGGTTGCGGCCATGATCAGCGCCCAGGTCAGTTCCGGCGCGGCGTGTTTGTAGCTGTCGGTACCGCTGACCTGAATGCCCAGCGCGGCAGCGGTTTTCAGGTCCAGGGCCGCGTTGCGCATACCGCCGGTCACCAGCAGCTTGAGCTTGGGCAGGCGCCTCAGCAGGTCTTCATCGAAGCGGGTGCGCTCGCGCATCACGCAGATCACCTCGAACCCGGCCAGGCGCTCGGCCAGGGATGAGGTATCGGTGGGGTAGTCATGGAGAAAACTTACCTCACCGACGCTGTCCAGTGCCGACCAGTCCACTGCATTGCGCGCCACATCCTGCCAATCATCGATCACTGCAATCTGCACAGGCATCAGCCTTTCCTCTTCAATGCACGGGGTTGGTCTTGCTCAGCCAGGCGAGCAGGGCCTGGTGGAATCGGGCCGGTTCTTCCATCTGCGGCGCGTGGCCCATGCCGGGGAATTCGACCAGTGTGGACTGGGGAATCATCCCGGCTACCTGTTTGCCGAGGACGTCGTAGTGCCCGATCTTCGCCTTGACCTCGGGTGGGGCGATGTCACTGCCGATGGCGGTGGTGTCGGATGTTCCGATCAACAGCAAGGTCGGCATCTTCAGGTTCTGGAATTCGTAAAACACCGGTTGCGTGAAGATCATGTCGTAGATCAGTGCCGAGTTCCACGCGACTTGCGTATGTCCCGGGCCTTTGTTCAGGCCGGCGAGCATGTCGACCCAACGATCGAACTCAGGCTTCCAGCGACCGCCGTAATAGGTGGTGCGTTCGTAGTTGCGGATACCCTCGGCACTGAGCTTGAGTTCGCGCTCGTACCATTGATCAACCGTGCGATAGGGCACACCGAGGGCTTTCCAGTCTTCCAGGCCGATGGGGTTGACCAGCGCCAGTTGCTCGACCTGTTCGGGGTATTGCAAGGCATAGCGAGTGGCGAGCATGCCGCCGGTGGAATGCCCCAGCAGGGTGGCTTTCTGGATGCCCAGCGCCTTGAGCAATTGCTGGGTGTTCGTCGCCAGTTGCTGGAAGCTGTACTGATAGTGCGTCGGCTTGCTGGAGGTGCAGAAGCCGATCTGGTCCGGGGCGATGACCCGATAGCCGGCGTCGCTGAGGGCTTTGATCGAACTGTCCCAGGTGGCACCGCAGAAATTCTTGCCGTGCATCAGCACCACGCTGCGGCCATTGGCCTTGCCGTGGGCGGCGACGTCCATGTAACCCATTTGCAGGGATTGGCCCTGGGAATCAAAGGCGAAGTGCTTGAGCGTGTAGGGGTAGTCGAAACCTTGCAACTCGGGGCCGTATTGCGGCCCTTCGGCGTGGGCGATGACGGGCAGGGCGGCGGTCAGCAACAGGCTGGGTAACCAGCGGGAGAAGGGGCGCGACATGGGAGAGCTCCATGGAAAATCCGCCTATGTTGGATCGACTCGATTAGGGCGGTATTAATCACAGGCAATCGCCGCCCCTGATGGTTCAACCCATCCAGCCCAAAGTCGCCAACGCAAGCACGCTGTAGCGGGCGCCTTTGGCCAGGGTGACGATCAGCAGGAAGCGTCCCAGCGGCTCGCGCATGACCCCGGCGACCAGCGTCAGCGGATCGCCGATCACCGGCAGCCAACTGAGCAGCAATGACCAATGGCCGTAGCGTTGGTAATGAAGCCGGGCCTTTTCCAGATGCCGGGGGCTCACCGGAAACCAGCGCCGGTCGCGGAACCGCTCGATCCCGCGCCCCAGCCACCAGTTGATTAGCGAGCCCAGAACGTTGCCGAACGTTGCCACCGCCAGCAGTGCCCAGAGCCAATAGCGATCGCTGAGCAGCAGTCCGACCAGCACGGCTTCGGATTGCAACGGCAGCAGCGTGGCGGCACCGAATGCCGCGAAAAACAACCCGAGATACGCACCGGACATCAATGGGCGGGGTAGTCCGCAACCACCACGTCAGTGCCGTCCTTTTTCAGGCCGATGACTTGATAGGCATCGCTCATGCCGTCCATTTCCATGCCGGGCGAACCCATGGGCATGCCGGGGGCCGCGACGCCCAGCAGATCGTCGCGTTTGCTCAAGGCCAGGACCTGGTCGGCCGGGACATGGCCTTCAACGAATTTGCCATTGATCAATGCGGTGTGGCACGACGCCAGCCGTGGCGGCACGCCGTGCTGTTGCTTGAATTCGCTCATGCTGGCTTCTACGTGGTCTTCGACCTTGAAACCATTGGCCTCCAGGTGGGTGATCCATTTTTTGCAGCAACCACAATTGGCGTCGCGATGAACCTCGATCGGAATGAGGTCGGCGGCCTGGACCAGGGAAGACATGAACAGGGCGCTCAGGGCGATCAGTCGCAGAGGGTTTCGCATGGAATTCGTCTCGGCTAACGGGCAAAAAAACGCATTCTGACCATTTTTTACGGTCAGGCGTTCAAGGAGTGTTTCGAAGTACTACAAAGATCCGCCGTTCGATGATGGTAGATCAACGCTGTCAGGCAGATGAGGGGCACATTACAAAATCGTCAGGTTGAAACGCCGAAGGTGCGTGTCTATGTGATCCCCGGGTTCAAAAAAGGTTCTTCACGCAATCCCGGGGAACACCGATACCTGTAGGAGCGAGCTTGCTCGCGATGGACTGGAGAGCGCCGCGGGGTGCCTGCCAACCAGCGTTATCGTTGACGACCATCGCGAGCAAGCTCGCTCCTACAGGGTTACTTTGAAAAGCGCAAAGTAACCAAACGCTCTTGCCCCTGACGCTCGGCCTCGTTGTTTGGTGGTGCACGCGTTCCCCTGCAGGAGCTGCCAAAGGCTACGATCTTTTGATCTTGCTTTTGCGATCTGGAGTTGCCCGGCCCGCTCAATTCATCGAACGGGCCGGCGACCCTTACCGGTCGAGCAGTTTCATGACTGCTTCCGGATAACGCAGGCCAGCGGTGGCATTCGTCGCAAAGACCGCTTGCAGCGCCCGGCCGGGCAATGACTTTTACCGAAAGGATTCAGGCCGTTGAACCGCTGTTAACGATGTGGGTAGTAACCTGGTCCGCCATGGTTATCGCCGCAATGAAGCCAAAACTCTTCATCGGCTGTAACATGAGACCCCGCTTGTAGCCACTTATCCCGAAACAGGGTAAGCGCTTGGCATGCGCGTCGATACAAACCGGATACATTTTCAGATTCAGGAACCCGCAATGACTCAGTCGCAACGTTTGAAATACTCGATTCTGATCTCTCTGGTGGTGCTGGGGATCATGTTTGGCCTTTCCTGGTTGCAGAACACCGGCGTCATCAGCGAAAAACTGTTCCAGTACATCGCCATTGGCGTGGCGGTGGTCGTGGTGGTCATCAATGGCGTGATGCGCCGCAAGGTCAAACTCTGATCATTCGATCATCGGTTGCGTAAAATGGCGGCAGCCTGGGGATGCAGGCTGTAGCTCTTGTCGGGGTTGAGGACAATCACCCCTTCGCTGCACAAACGCTTCAGCACTTCACGCACGCTGAGAAAGGACAGGGGAATATCCAGGTCCAGCAATTGGCTGTGCACGCCACGCACGCCAAGGCTGCGGTCGTTTTCGGCGGCCGTCAGCAGGGCATCGATGACTTTCAGGCGGATCAGACTGGTTCGAAGGCCAAAGCTTTTGAGCAGGACCCTGATCCGCTCGTTGCCGTGGCGATCGGTACGCGGCTCGAATACGCCGACTCCCATGGAAGTACCCTTTGGCGCGTTGCTACCGTCCGTTGGCAGTTGCGAGTTGTACATTGCAAAACTCCTTTCAGAGCCTGATCAGGAAAAAATGGGCGCTCTTACAGCATTAGACGTATGAGCAGCCCGAATCATGAAGGCTCGAATGTAGAAATTTTGTCGCCATCGCGTGATCAACCTGTCAGACCATGGGGCGTTGCGCAGTAATCTCTAAAATTTTTGTAGTGAGCTTCGTCCCTACAGGGAGGCCCGGTGCGCGTGGGTATGCGCAGCCGTGACCATCGTTTTTTCGATCAGGAGCGAGCGTGATTATTTCCAGCCAGTTAACCAGGTTGAGCCTGGCGGGTGTGACTCTGGGGTTGAGCCTGGGGCTGAGCCTTGCGGCGAGTGCGAGTGATACGCCTGCGCAAACGAGCGCCGAGATCCGCCGCACCGGTTTCGGCGTGCCGCACATCCGCGCCGACAACGAGCGCGGGCTCGGCTACGGCATCGGCTATGCCTACGCCCAGGATAACCTGTGCCTGTTGGCCAACGAAATCACTACGGTCAACGGTGAACGTTCGCGGTATTTCGGGCCGGATCAGTTCACCGTCGAAGAGCGCGAGAACCTGGTCAGCGATGTATTTTTCACCTGGCTGAACACTCCCCAAGCCGTCGCCGGTTTCTGGCAGGCCCAGACCCCGCCAGTGCGTGAGTTGGTCGAAGGCTATGTGGCGGGGTACAACCGCTCCTTGAGCGAACGTCGCGTCCAGGGATTGCCGCCGCAGTGCCAGGGAGATTGGGTGCGCGACATTACCACGTCGGATCTGGTCAAGCTGACCCGGCGCCTGTTGGTCGAAGGTGGCGTCGGCCAGTTTGCCGAAGCCCTGGCCGGTGCCACGCCGCCCCAGACCCTGGCCCGGGCGTCGAGCGCACAGGCGGCGTTCCAGGTGGCTGCTACGCGGATGCAGCGTTTTGCCCTGGACCGTGGCAGCAACGCCGTCGCGGTCGGCAGCGAGCGTTCCTTCAACGGACGCGGCATGTTGCTGGCCAATCCGCACTTTCCGTGGGTGGGCGGCATGCGTTTTTATCAGATGCACCTGACCATTCCCGGCAAACTGGACGTGATGGGCGCGGCGTTGCCCGGCCTGCCGTTGATCAACATCGGTTTCAATCAACATCTGGCCTGGACCCACACCGTGGATTCGTCCAGGCATTTCACGCTGTATCGCCTGCAACTCGATCCCAAGGATTCGACCCGTTACCTGCTCGACGGCCAGTCCTTGCCGATGGACAAGCAGACCGTGACCGTCAACGTCAGGCAGGCGGACGGGCAGGTCCGGACAATTTCCCACGAGGTCTACAGCTCGAAATTCGGTCCGGTGGTGCAATGGCCGGGAAAACTGGATTGGGATCATCAATACGCCTACAGCCTGCGCGACGCCAATCTGGATAACGACCGGGTTCTGCAGCAGTGGTACGCGATGAACCGCGCTGAAAACCTCAAGGATTTCCAGGCTTCGGTGCACGAGATCCAGGGCATTCCGTGGGTCAATACGCTGGCAGCGGACGATCAGGGGCAGACGCTGTACATGAACCTCTCGGTGGTGCCCAACGTCAGTGTCGACAAGCTGGCGCAATGCAGTGATCCGCGCGTTGGCTTGCAGATGATCACTCTAGACGGCTCCAACAGCGCCTGTGCCTGGGACATCGACCCGCAGGCTGCACAACAGGGTATCTATGCTGCGGACAAGTTGCCGCAATTGCTACGCAAGGACTTTGTCCAGCACTCCAACGACTCGGCATGGATGGCCAACCCGGCGCAACCGCTGACCGGCTATTCGCCGTTGATCAGCCAGGACAGTCAGCCACTGGGGCTGCGCTCGCGCTTTGCCCTGGACCGTTTGAGCGCGCTGGCCCAGGCCGGCAAGGTCGAGGCAGCGGACTTGCAACACATGGTCATGGACGATCGGGTTTATCAAGCCAGTCTAGTGATGCCGGACCTGTTGCAATTCTGCGCGGCTGATCTCGGTACCGATGCCAAAACGCTCGCGCCACTGTGCGCCAGCCTCAAGGCCTGGGACCGCAACGCCAACTTGGGCAGCGGTTTGGGCTTTGTGCACTTCCAGAATGTCATGGAGGCGTTGGAGTCGGTGCCGGACGTATGGCGTGTGGCATTCGATCCGCGGGATCCGCAACATACCCCACGGGGTCTGGCAGTCGATCACCCGCAGGTGGCGAAGGCGCTACGGGCAGCGATGCTGGCTTCGGCTGAGCAGGTCAAGGCGGCAGGACTCAAGCCGGACAGTCGCTGGGGCGATATCCAGGTGGTCAGCAGCGGCGGACAACAGACACCGATCCACGGCGGGCCGGGAACGTTGGGGGTCTACAACGCGATCCAGAGCGTACCGCGCAGCGATGGCAAGCGCGAAGTGGTCAGCGGCACGAGCTACCTGCAAGTGGTGACCTTTGACCAAAACGGACCGCAGGCCAAAGGATTGCTGGCATTCTCGTTGTCCAGCGACCCGGCCTCGAAGTATTCACGGGACCAGACGCAGGCCTTTTCCAGGAAGCAATGGAGCGTGCTGCCTTTCACCGAGCAACAGATCCTGTCCGATCCGGACTATCAGGTGCAGACGATCCGCCGGCAGGATGCAAAAGTGGCCGCGCAGTAAGGTAGTGGAGTTTTGCATGAACGCTGAAGGCCGCCTCCGCAAGGGTGGTGGCCTTTTCAGCTTTTCGGGGAGATTTGCGGAATCGCGTTGACCACCAGATTGCCGTTCTGATTACGGGTCAGGTAGACCGGCAGGACCCGCGGCAAGGACCTTACCAGGCCGTTGATCTCTTTGATGTTGTAGATGCCGCCGATATGGATCGAGCCGGTGCTGTGGTCAGCCACCATCAACGGTTTGTCCAGGTAGCGATTGATCAAGGGCAGCGCATCGCTCAAGGCCAGATCGTCGAGCACCAGCTTGCCCTGGCGCCAGGCCAGCGAGCTGTCATTGTCATAGGTCTGGCTGATGCGGGGAATGAAGTCGCCGCGGCGATAACTGGCCTGCATCGCCGGGCCAAGGCGCAAACCGTCGCCTTGCAGGTCGGCGTTGCTGCTGACCAGTACCGAACCTTCGATCAGGTTGACCTTGACCTGGTCTTCATACATCCAGACGTTGAATTGGGTGCCGGTCACGCGAATCCGGCCTTCGGCGGCCTTGACCACGAAGGGGTGGCGGGTGTCATGGCTGACCCTGAAGAAGGCTTCGCCTTTATCCAGCGTGACTTGTCGCTGATCCTTGTAGTTGCTGTACGTCAGCTCGCTGCCCAGGTTCAGCTCCACCTGGCTGCCGTCTTTCAAGGTGACGGTACGAACATTGTCGGTCGCTTCGAAATGCTGGTACGCGTTCGGTACCCAGCCCAGGTGCCAGCCGCCATAACCGGCCAAAGGCAGTGCCAGGGCACATACCGCCGCGGCAATGGCCAGGCGGCGCCACGGGGTTTCGGGTTGGCGGCGAACCAGCGGCACGACGGGTTCGGGACGAGGCAACTCGCCGGCGACATCCCAGATCTCCAGCATCGCTTCGTACTCGAAGGCATGGAGCGGATGCGCATCACGCCATTGCTCGAACGCCTGGCGCTCTTGCTCGGTGCAGTCACTGGCGTGCAGACGCATGCACCAATGCGCGGCAGCATCGGTGATAGCGTCGAATTCGGCTTCCGAAAGTGTGTGGTCGGTCATTGGCCCTTCCTGATTTCCTGCATTCTAACCTTGGGGGAAGTCTGCGAGAACATCAGTCATGGCATTTAACCATCAATGTGTTGTTTTTTTTCAACGCATCGCCTTTGGAACATCGGTTGTCGAATAAACAGTATCCATAGGGTGCGTGAAAAAAACATCAAGTCAAACACCGTTGTGCTGCGCAGACCCGCGGATCTGCGCGTTGTTACGCCGCGGTCAGGTTCCAGTGGTCGGAGTGACCGGCACCGGGTCCAGTTGCCGGCCCATTTCGCAGATCAAAAAGGCGATCGAGTCGGCATTGTGCAAAATGACATCGGTTCGGAACTTCGATTCCTGCCTGTTTAAAAAAGCTTCCCGTGCCTTATCCATGGTCTGGCTGCCCGTCAGCCGTAGAATCGCTTTACCGGTGTTTTTAGAACCCGGAATCGAATCCAGACTGATCCACTTTTGCAGTCCACTGTGCCAGCGTGCGAAAAGTTCCTCCTTCGGCGTCTCCATCGACAAGGCTCCTCGCTGGAAGTCCAGCTGCGTCTGTTTCATGGCTGCGCCATAGGCGGTAATCGGTGCCACCAGATCGCTGAACGGTCGCCTGGCCTCAAGGTATGCAATATCCACGGCCCCGGAAAACAGATGAGCGAACTCGTGGATCAACGTGGCGGCCTGGCTGTGGCCGTCGACGTTGAAGGGCTGGGTTAAACAGGATTTGTACCAGTCGAGTTGTTGGTCGAAGAATCTTTCGGTGAAATGCACATTGTGCTGCTGATCCTTGCCCAGGACAAATGCGATCATGTCGTCCCTCGGGTCCCGGCTTGAACCCACGACAAAACGTTGCGAGTTCATCCAGTCTAAATCGGGATCGACCAGCGCGTTGCAGATGGGAACGATGGCCTGTTTTATTTTGTCGATCAGGCCGTTATCGATCTGGCCCACACCAAAGAACCCTTTGAGGAACGTATCGAGCCGTGTGCCCGGGACGAGTTTGCGCAGTTGCACCAGGTTGTGCAGGCTGTTGAACGCATAATAACGAGCCATGTCGATGGCCTGCACGATCATGCGGGCTTTAGCGGGATGCTTTGCCCGGATTTCGTCCATCCCCCGGGCCTCGATGTTCAGGACCGCCCGGGAAACATAGGCGTTGGCAAGCTGGTTGTGCATTTTCGAGACGACTTTGCCGAAGTGAACGGTGTGCAGATCCGGGTCGATGACCAATTGTTTGTCAGGAGTAATCGTTAACACGGGGCCTTCTTCCCCGCCTTTGATCGTTCTCCAGACCGCTCCGCTCTTGTTCACGCCGTACACCTTTCCGGCAATGGCGGCGAAGGTTTTCTTGCTGCCCGCGTCCAGATAGGTGCCGTCAATGCTGTTTCTCACCAGGTCCTTGAGTTCAACTGTGGTTTCGAACGGTTGCAGCCGGGTGCGCATTGCTGCTGTCGACCGAATCTTCGACCAGGGTTGCGCGATCACGGGGGTGACAACCGGTGGAGCAACGGCTTCGCCGGTTTCCTGAGCGCTTTCGCCCCATCCTTCAAGTGACAGCCGGCCCAATGACAGGATTTGCGCCGCCCCGGCAATAAACTCGCGCAACGCGGTCATCCAATGATGGTCCTGCAAGGCTTCGGCCGAATTGAGGGCATCCTTGTAGGCCTTCCAAAGAAACTGCGCGTACGCGAGTTTGCCCGGCAGCAGGCTTGAAATGCGCTCGATGCCGGCACCGAACAGGTGTTTGACGGCCTCCCAGTCCGACTGACCGCTAGCGTGTGACTGGCTGGCGAGCATCTTCACCAACAGCTGGGTGTTGTCATGGAACAAATGGGTGAGCAGGTTGCCGCCGATGGGGTTGGACGCAAGGGTGATTTCGCTCGACTGGCCGACGGTGGACTCCAACAGGTTGCGAAACACCGTTTGCTCACTGTCCGGCAGGCGACGTATCAACATGTCCTGCAATGGCCCCGGTGTGTTGAGTGCCGAAACAACGCTGGCCTCATTGTCGAACTCAACGAAGGGTGAACCACTCGGGTGGTAAGGGGCATAGAGGATTTGTGGGCCTGCCTTGCCCGTGCCTGGGCCAATCAGGTACAGGCCCAGCGCCTTGACGGCGGCGGCACCGGTTGTCTTGATCAGTTCCAATGGTCGGGCAATGGCGTGGGCACCTTCTACGGTCGCCCGGGCGATGGCGTCCGGCATGTCGAATACTTGCCGAAGCAAATCGAAAGCGCTGTCGGAAAGCCGTTGCTGCAGTTTCAGTTCGTGTGCGTGTTGCAGCAGTTGCCAGGGCAGTTGCTTGATGAAGCGCAACATCCTGCTGTCCACGGCGGCCGCTTGATTCGACAAGCTGTCCGTGACCTGTTTGGCGTAGTTCTGCGCAATGTCCAGTGATCGCAATAGTTGGCGGACAGCCGCCTGATCCAGATTCCGGGGCAGCGTTTGAGTGGTTGCCGACCCGACCTTGAACCCTGTGCCTTGCGCAATGTTGACGTGCTGCAAGGCGAACTCGGTGAGGCTCCGGGCGGGGCCGACCAGGGCCAGGTCCGGGGTGATTTCGATATTGTCAGGGTCCGGCGCTGTTGCGGGGAAGCGGCTGGCGAGCAACGATTTCAGTGTTTCATGCACATACGACTTGAGGGGTTTGATCCCGTGTAAATAGTCTTTGTCCTCAACAACGCTGTGGCGGTATTGCTCCAGCAGTTCAAGGTGCAGTCGCTGCTCTTGCAGCGGAGCCATTCCCAGCCAGGCGGGCAGGGACTGCTGCTGGCTGATCGCACGGGCAATCGACGTGGCTCTTCCCAGGTTGGTGTTGAGGACCGTTGTGGTCAGGTCTTCAAGGGCTTTTCTCTGCTTCGTGTCGCTCAGGTCGAAAGTACGTACGTGTTCGCAGCGAGCCAAAAAATGCTCGATGGACGATTGCGCGACCCGTTCCAATACAGACCCTTCAATCAGCCGCAACGGTCCCAGTGAGTAGCGTTGGTGAAAGACGCGCTGGGCCGGGGTCAGGTTTTCCAGCAGCGCCAGGCGTTGCTGCGGCTCGAGCAGGCGGCGGTTCAGTTCCAGCCGTGCACGACTGATGGTGTCAAAGACTTCCAGGCCCTCGGCGGGCGTCCACAGGATCGTCCGGCCGGAATGCGAGGGATCGAGTCCGCCACGCTCGGTCACCAGCACACAATGGGCCAGGGGCAGGACATCCTGCTGGCCGGAGCGCTCCAGCGTCAACGAGTAGGCATCGGGGCGGAAACCCTTGAGTGACAAGCGGTTTTGCCGGTCGGGCTGGTCCGGGTTGAAGACTGTTTCGACAATGGCCCGATCCGCATCCCGCAGTGTTGCGCCAAGCACCCGCAGGCTGGCCTCGCCACGCAGGCCAACGGCAAGTGCATGGGCCAGGCGGGGTTTCATGTTTTCCAGATAGACCCGTTGCAAGGCCAGAGACGCAACCGGTTGTGCTGCAAAATCCGCGTTGATCAGTGTTTCGATGTCGCGGAAGGTTTTGACGAAAGCTGCCGCCGTATCGGCCAGCACTGTGGAGGGATGCTGATTGCCGGATAACACGGGACGTGTGCTCCAGCGTCCGCCGGCATCCAGCGTCAGCAGTCGCTCGCTGATCATCGAGCGGATATCCAGCGCCTTGTCGAACAGGGCGTGGATGTCCACGCTGCCGTCACTGTGACGGAACACCTGCAGGGCATATTCCATGTTCTGCCGTTGCTTGCTGATGATCCGGTCGAAGAGCTTGGGGAAGATCGCGCCGCCAATCACTTCCCCGGTCACATTCGGCCGGTCAAAACCAATGAAACGCTGGCGTTCATCCAGGCTCAGCAGACCATAGAGTTCATCCTCATGACCGGCCGCACTGAGTTTGCTCAGCACCGTATCGCACAAGTCCAGATAGTTCTCGAGCACCTGCAGGCCTGCGGTGGGCGTGTAGAGAAACGCATTGCCGGCGCTGACCATCAGTGAGCCGGCCAACTCTACATAGTTGGCCTGGTACTCCCACAGACGCACGGTTTCGACAGTCATAGCCTTGTCCGTCCGGCTGGCCGTCGAGATCAACGCGTGCAAGTCCTGGCTTTGCTCAGGGGTGATGATCCCGGCTTCGCGTTTGAGCAGCAGTTGTACCCGCGCCTGGTCGGCGATGGCCTGGCCGAAGAATTGGCGACGCGATGCGCCTTCGGTGCTCGCCGCAGCCCAGAAACCTTCGAGCTGCCCGACCAGCAGGCTGATCAGTTGGCGCGAGATTGTCGTGACGGCTGCTTCCCAGAGTGGCTGGTCGGCTTTTGCCGGGGACTTTCCCGGATGGGAAAATTCATGGGACTGCCCGGATGGCCAACGCTGATGGCGATAGTGCAGGAGTACCGCGTCACTCAGGGAAAGGGAGTTGACCCAGCGTCGCGCCGGATGGCTTTCGCCCGCTTTTTCTGGCGTTGTAGACAGGTAGAAGTTCACTTGGGTCCGGCTCTGATCCAGATCGGGGAAAGACGCTGCCAGCCGTTGACTCAGCAATGTGTCGAGCAGCGAGGTCAGGGACGGCAGCGCTTTCAATTCGTCGAGTAGGGCCTGGTCGTTAAGTTGCTGCTGGCTGGAGAGGGTGTTGCTCTGGTCTTCGAACACGTCACCGTCGATGGTTTGAAAGTCCAGCTCGATGTCGGCGGCGCCCACCACGGCCTTGCGTTGAGACAGCGCCATGAAGGCCAGCAGGTCGTCGTCTTCACCGGCCGCTTTGAGTTGCGTCACCAGCTGTTCGGTCAGGGCCCTGCGGTCGGCGAACTTTTTTATTCCCGCGTACGGGGTGTAGAGAATCACGCCATTGTCATCGGGCGTCGCGGTCAGCAAAAAACTGCCGACCAGCGCCACGGGTTCCAGTCCAGTGATTTTCAGCAGGATTTTCTTCGCCAGCATGGGCGGCGTCTGCTTGTCGCGCAGTGCCTGGGTGGCCAGTTCGATATGGCTGAACCATTCGAAGTCCCTTCGCGTCAGCCCGTGGGTTTGGCCAAGTTCACTCCAGAGACCGCGCGACATCAGCGCCTCGGGGAACAATAGCGGAGTTACTGGTGTAGACATCGTCGAGTCTCGTTCTAGGTGCCACTCAATGGCGCCTGTGGATTGAGCATCGAGACTAAAAGCCGGTGCGTTGACGCGGGTGGTAAATAGATAACGCACGGGTCGCGGGCGTTTGTGACAGGGATAGACCTCATCGACCCTGAGCGAAAGGTTGACAGTTCGCACGCCGCGCGTTGTTAATCGGCGGGTCTTTGTACGCTGTTGTTCCCTCCAATAATCAGTCTGGAGCTTCAGATGTCTGCGCCACACGATCACGCCTCTACCGCGGTCCCGTCACACCTGTCACTCGAAGCGCTGAGCGCTTTGCTGGAGAAGATTTTTCTGCGTCACGGTACGTCGGCCGAAGTTGCCCGGGTGCTGGCGCAAAACTGCGCCGGTGCCGAGCGCGACGGCGCGCACAGTCACGGGGTGTTCCGCATTCCTGGTTATGTTTCGACGCTGCAAAGCGGCTGGGTCAATGGCCAGGCCGTTCCGCTGGTCGAAGATGTGGCTTCAGGGTTTGTGCGGGTCGACGCCAATAACGGTTTTGCGCAGCCGGCCCTGGCGGCGGCACGCGAGTTACTGGTGCAGAAGGCCCGAAGTGCCGGCATCGCGGTGCTGGCGATCCGTAACTCGCACCATTTCGCGGCCTTGTGGCCGGATGTCGAACCCTTCGCTGAAGAGGGCCTTGTGGCATTGAGCGTGGTCAACAGCATGACCTGCGTGGTGCCCCACGGTGCCGACCGGCCGCTGTTCGGCACCAACCCGATTGCCTTCGCTGCACCGCGGGCCGAGGGCGGGCCGATTGTCTTCGACCTGGCCACCAGTGCCATTGCCCATGGCGATGTGCAAATTGCCGCCCGCGAAGGTGAACGCTTGCCGGAAGGGATGGGCGTGGACAGCCTCGGCCAGCCGACCACGGACCCGAAGGCGATTCTCGAGGGCGGCGCGTTGCTGCCTTTCGGCGGGCACAAGGGCTCGGCGTTGTCGATGATGGTCGAGTTGCTCGCGGCGGCACTGACCGGTGGCAATTTTTCCTTCGAGTTCGACTGGAAGAACCACCCTGGCGCCAAGACCCCCTGGACTGGCCAGTTGCTTATCGTGATCGATCCGGACAAGGCGGCGGGGCAAAGCTTTGCCGAGCGCAGCCAGGAACTGGTGCGGCAAATGCACGGTGTCGGCCTGAAGCGTTTGCCGGGCGACCGGCGTCATCATCAACGCGCCAGGTCACAGGTCAACGGCATTGAACTGGATGCCCGGACGCTGGCGAACTTGCGGGAGCTGGCGGGGGAGTGATCCGTTAGATACGCCGCAACCCCCTGTGGGAGCGGGCTTGCTCGCGAAGGCGGTGTGTC